>SLPP01000005.1 GCA_007131945.1 Paracoccaceae bacterium
CGAGGACCCCCTGCGGCTGGTCGCGGTGCTGTGCGACAGGCGATCGAGGTGACCCTCGACCAGGGCCTGCCCGATGCCTATGACGAGACGCTGTTCTACCGTAAATGCAATACCCTCTACCGACACGTCTTCGACGCGTATCAGTCCGGCCGCCACGGAATTTACGCTATGGTTTAGGCTGGCGCATCACGCAGAACCGGACTTGAAGGGCGGATTGTGTGAATTCGCCGCATCTGCGAAAGAATGAGCAGAAAGTCAGGGACCGGTCGTTCGCTGTGGGCAATCGTGTATAGCGGCTTGTGGCGTGAATGCGGGTCCCATTCTGAACCAGGGCCGATAGGTATTCGTGTCCGCGCGGCTTCTCGCCCTTCCAAAAAAACTTTCAGAGTTCTCTTGCACCAAAAACGCGAGCCACCATATCATGTGGCACCTTGTCGCAGAGAGGGCTAATCTGGTGGCCCCGGGGAGGGTGGCGACGATGTGAGCCAAGGAGGCTGCCAATGGATGAAGGTGTTCCAGGCGATGATCCTTGAAGGCCAGCACGTCCTTCTTGCTCACGGCGTTGGCGTCATCGTGCTCCAGGAAGGCCGCGAACTGCCTCGCCGTGCGTGAATAGGCATCGAATGTACTGAGCGACCGACCGGCTGCCTTGGCCTCTTTCCACCACCCCTCGACAAGACCCGAGATCGTCTGATCCGGCAGCCCGCGGCGTTTCTCCGGGGTTAGGGGTGCCGGGGGCTTCGGTGTCGGAACGAGTTTGCCCTCCTGGCGCTCCTTGGCCGCTTCGCCGAACTCGACCAGGAGCTGCAGAAAGCGTTTCGCCAGCCGACGGAAGCCGAGGCTGTCGGCGTCAAGACGAAGCCCATAGCCTTCCGCCCGGTCGAGCAGTTCCTCCTTGAAGAAATCGGAGATGTGCCCGCGGGCAAGGTCAGCCTGCCATGCCTCCAGCGACCAATCAATCCCTTCCTGCCGCTTCTCAAAGCGTCGATCAGGGTTCGAACTGATATCTGCGCGGCTGTTGCCTTCGAGCCGCCGCCGTACCGCCTCGAACAGTTCATCCTCTGCTTCGTCGAAGCGCTCCTCTTCGTCCTCCTCGAGCATGTGGCTGCGAACGGTGGCGATGAAATGCTCGATCACATCCTCGGTGAGGTCATCTTACTGCCCCGCGGCCCTCTTCTCGGCCATCGCGACAAGCGCCTCGAACTCCTCGCCAACCTCGACGTACCTGCGGAGCACCTCAGGCGACGGCTGGCCGTTGGCCGCTCCGAGCCATCGCACGAACTCGCCAATGTTGCCGTCGATATGCGCCCTGAGCCTCGGGGGGACCACCCGCCGATACTTCCAGCGACCATTGATGGAGTGGAGATACTTCACAACCGCAGCCATAACCGGAGCCACCCTTTGTACCAAAGGGTTGTACCAAGCGCGGCAAACAAGCCGTTGATTTCTTAAAGATCCCTGCCAAATCAATGGCTTGATGGGATCATGGTGCCCAGGAGAGGACTCGAACCTCCACGCCCATACGGGCACTAGCACCTGAAGCTAGCGCGTCTACCAGTTCCGCCACCTGGGCAGGTTGCATGATGGCGTGATTAGCCGGGGCATGGTGGGCTGTCAACGGGGAAAGATCGAACCGCGGGAAACCGGGAACAGGCCCGGCGGTTGCGGCCCCAGATCACGATGCGTGGCGGACGTCTGACGGGTGAATGGGCTTGTCTGGCAGGGGGGCGGCAGGTATGGGAAGTGCTGAGCACGGAGGATGGCATGACCAGGCTGATCACGATTCTGGGCGGTTCGGGCTTCGTGGGGCGGTATGTCGCGCGGCGGATGGCGCAGGCCGGCTGGCGGGTGCGGGTGGCGACCCGGCGGCCGAACGAGGCGATGTTCGTGCGCACTTACGGCGTCGTCGGCCAGGTCGAGCCGGTGCTGTGCAACATCCGCGACGAGACCTCTGTCCGCGCTGCGGTTGAGGGGGCGGAGGCGGTGATCAACTGTGTCGGAATTCTGAACGAGACCGGCAAGAACCGTTTCAAGGCCGTCCAGGCCGAGGGCGCGGGTCGCGTCGCGCGGCTGGCAGCTGAGGCAGGCGTTCAGCAGTTCGTCCAGATCTCGGCCATCGGCGCCGATCCGGAATCCGACAGCGCATATGCGCGCTCCAAGGCCTCGGGCGAGGCCGCGGTGCGCGAGGCCTTTCCGGGCGCGGTGATCCTGCGCCCGTCGATCATCTTCGGACCGGAGGACCAGTTCTTCAACCGCTTCGCCGGGATGACGCGCTTCTCTCCCTTCCTTCCGATCGCCGGGGCAAAGACCCGCTTCCAGCCGGTCTATGTCGACGACGTCGCGCAGGCCGCGGCGAAGGCCGCGATGGGCGAGGTCACGCCTGGCATCTACGAGCTTGGCGGGCCGGATGTACGCAGCTTCCGCGAGTTGATGGAGGGCATGCTGGCGCAGATCCGGCGCAAGCGGGTGATAGTCAGCCTGCCGTGGTTTCTCGCCCATTTCGCGGCCTGGGGCTTCGACCTGCTGCAGACGATCACGCTGGGGCTCTTCACCAACAACCAGCTGACCCGCGACCAGGTCAGGCAACTGCGCCGCGACAATGTTGTGGGCGAGGGCGCCAAGGGATTTGCCGAACTGGGCATCACGCCGGTACCGATGGAACTGGTGCTTCCGGGGTATCTCTGGCGGTTCCGGCCGATCGGGCAGTACGAGGACATCCGCGACTCGGCGCAGAACCTGCGCAGTCAGGAATAGGCGAGCGCGAGCAGCACCACGCCCAGGATCACGCGATAGATCACGTAGGGCGTGAAGCTGACATAGCGCAGAAGCTTCATCATCGTGGCCAGTGCCAGATAGGCGGCGGCGAAGGCGAGAACCGCGGCGATCGTGGCATCGCGCACGAGGTCGGCGCCGACGGGGCTCTGCATCACCTCGCGGCCCAGAAGGGCACCGGTCGCAAGCGTGATCGGGATGGACATCAGCATCGCGACGCGCGCAGCAGAATGGCGGTCGAAGCCCAGCAGCCTCGCCGACGTCAGCGTTATCCCCGAGCGCGAGACGCCGGGGACCAGCGCCACCGCCTGCCAGAGCCCCATGACCAGCGCGTCGCGCAGACCCCATTCCTCGGCCCGGCGGGTCTCGGGCGCGAAGCGGTGGGCGGCGTAGAGAAAGACGCCGAAGAGGATCATCATCCAGCCGATGACGGTGGCGTTGCGCAAAAGGTGGATCCAACCCGAGAGCGCCAGGATCGCGCCAACGAGCACCGCCGGGATCGTGGCGATCGCGAGGCCGGCAGCCAGTTTCGCCTCGGAGCTTTCGAGCGAGCCGCGGATGACCTGCCCGAGGCCGGCAAGCGCGCGGGCGACGTCGTGGCGGAAGTAGAGGACGACGGCGACGATCGAGCCGAGATGGACGGCGACGTCGAGCGCCAGCGCCTCGGCGGTGGGACCGCCGATCTCGTGCAGGAGCACCAGATGCGCCGAGGAGGAGATGGGGAGAAACTCGGTGATTCCCTGGACGATGGCCAGAATCATCAGGTTGAAGAGGGTCATTCGGCCTGCCTGTATGTGACTCGCGGGCACCATAGCGGCCTGATCGGCAAGCGAAACCCCGGATGTAGGTATATCTAACTGACCTATATTGGAGCAGTTTCCGGAGAATCGTGGCGGGTGGGAGCGGATTTATTGCAGATAGGTATTGCATGCTGACTTTTATTAGTCCTTGCCGAGTGGTAAATCCATCGTTCCGGGGAAATCATCGTGGACGGGCTGGATATGGCGGGGCAGCGGATGCTGAAGTTCGTGACCGTGGGCAAGGAAATGCCCGAAAAGCGGCAGGCCGCCGAGCGGGCGCATGACTTCGGCGAGATCTATCGTGAGTATGCGAAGGAAAAGGCGGCTGAACAGGCCGGGCGGTGCAGCCAGTGCGGCGTGCCCTATTGCCAGACCCATTGCCCCTTGCACAACAACATCCCCGACTGGCTGATGCTGACCGCCGAGGGGCGGCTGCGCGAGGCCTACGAGCTGAGCCAGGAAACCAACACCTTCCCCGAGATCTGCGGCCGGATCTGCCCGCAGGACCGGCTCTGCGAAGGCAACTGCGTGATCGAGCAGGCCGGCCACGGCACGGTGACGATCGGCGCAATCGAGAAGTACCTCACCGACACCGCCTGGGAGGAGGGCTGGGTCCGGCCGATCCGCCCGGCCGAGGAGCTGGAGCAGTCCGTCGGCATCATCGGCGCCGGGCCCGGCGGCCTCGCCGCGGCCGAGCGGCTGCGCCGCGCCGGCGTGCAGGTCACGGTCTACGACCGCTACGACCGCGCCGGCGGGCTGATGACCTACGGCATCCCCGGCTTCAAGCTGGAAAAGCCGGTGGTGATGCAGCGGATCGAGCAGCTGGAGGCGGGCGGCGTCAATCTCGTGCTCAACTGCAATGTCGGCGAGGATGTCAGCTTCGCCGCGATCCGCGGCCAGCACGACGCGGTGATCATCGCCACCGGCGTCTACAAGAGCCGCGAACTGGGCGGGCCCGGTTCTGACCTGCCCGGCATTGTGCGGGCGATCGACTACCTCACGGCCTCGAACCGCAAGGGATTCGGCGACGAGGTGCCGGACTACGACTCGGGGGAACTCAACGCCGAGGGCAAGCGCGTCGTCGTCATCGGCGGCGGTGACACGGCGATGGACTGCGTGCGCACCGCCATCCGGCAGGGCGCGACCTCGGTCAAGTGCCTCTACCGGCGCGACCGGGAGAACATGCCCGGCAGCCAGCGCGAGGTCGCCAATGCCGAGGAGGAAGGCGTCGAGTTCGTCTGGCTGTCGACGCCGGACGGGTTCGAGGGCGAGGGCGCGGTGACCGGCGTGCGGGTGCAGAAGATGCGCCTCGGCGCGCCCGACCTGACCGGGCGGCGCGCGCCCGAGCCGATCGAGGGCGCCGTCGTGACCGAGCCGGCGGAACTGGTCATCAAGGCCCTGGGTTTCGAGCCCGAGGATCTGCCGACCCTCTGGGGCGAGAAGCAGTTGCCGGTTACCCGCTGGGGGACGATCCGGACCGACTATTCCACCCATGCGACGGCGATGCCCGGCGTCTATGCGGTGGGCGACATCGTGCGCGGCGCGAGCCTGGTCGTCTGGGCGATCCGCGACGGGCGCGAGGCGGCGGACGCGATCCTCGCCGAGCTGGCCGATGCGCCGGCGGTGGCGGCGGAGTGAGGGGCGGCGATGGGTCAATCCCCCTGCCGCGTTTCCGCGACGACCTGCACAGCCGAGGCCCGGTCCGTGGCTGCCAGAATCCGTATGGCTGGCGGGTGGCAGGCGGGTGGCAGAAGCGCGCGGTGCGGCGGCACCCGACGCAACACATGGGTCAACATGGCTGATCTTTCAGGCTGACGCGGAACGGGAGGGCGAATGATGACGGAACGTTCGGGCCGGTGTCTTTGCGGCGCGGTGCGCTACACCGTGACCACCGACAAGACCGGCCTTTGCGGCTGCTCCTGCGAACAGTGCCGCCGGCACACCGGGAGCCTGCTCGTGTCGCTCGACGCGCCGGCCGAGGCGGTGCGCTTCACCGCGGGGGAACCGGCGGTCTACACTTCCTCGTCCTGGGCCGAGCGGGGCTTCTGCCGCGATTGCGGCTCGACGCTCTTCTACCGGGTCACGGCGGGGAAGATAGCCGGGCACACGGCGCTCGCGGCCGGCACGCTCGACAGCCTCGAGGGGCTGCATGTGGAGGAAGAGGTCTTTGCCGACGGCGCCCAGGGCGCCTACCTGCTGGCCGGAGACCACGAACGCCTGACGGGTGAAGAGACGATGGCGAAATATTCCAGCGCGGGAGCATGAGCATGTCGAGGATCGATGCAGGCTGGGCGACGGCCGAGGAGGCCCGGCGCGCGCGCGTGGCCGCCGAGGGGCTCTATCGCGCCGAGGACGAGCATTCGTCCTGCGGCGTCGGGTTGGTGGTGGCGCTCAATGGCGAGCCCACGCGCGAGGTGGTGGTCAAGGGGATCGACGCGCTGAAGGCGGTCTGGCACCGCGGCGCGGTCGATGCCGACGGCAAGACCGGCGACGGCGCGGGCATCCATGTGCAGATCCCGGTCGGCTTCTTCCACGACCAGATCCGCCGCACCGGCCACGAGCCCGACGCCGCCGCGCATGTCGCGGTGGGCATGGTCTTCCTGCCTCGCACCGATTTCGGCGCCCAGGAGCGCTGCCGGACGATCGTCGAATCCGAGGTCCTGCGCATGGGCCACGGGATCTATGGCTGGCGGCACGTGCCGGTCGATACCTCCGTGCTGGGCGAGAAGGCGAACGCGACGCGGCCCGAGATCGAGCAGATCATCATCCGCGACGGCAAGGGGATGGACGAGGAAGCCTTCGAGCGCGAACTCTACGTCATCCGCCGGCGGATCGAGAAATCCGTGGCCGAGGCTCATATCCAGGGGCTCTACCTGTGTTCGCTGAGCTGCCGGTCGGTCATCTACAAGGGGATGATGCTGGCCGAGCAGGTGGCCGAGTTCTACCCGGACCTGAAGGACGAGCGCTTCGAGAGCGCCTTCGCGATCTATCACCAGCGCTACTCGACCAACACCTTCCCGCAATGGTGGCTGGCCCAGCCCTTCCGCATGCTCGCCCATAACGGCGAGATCAACACGCTGAAGGGCAACCTGAACTGGATGAAGAGCCACGAGATCCGCATGGCCTCGAACACCTTCGGCGAGATGGCGGAGGACATCAAGCCGATCGTGCCCGAGGGCGCCTCGGATTCGGGCGCGCTGGACGCGGTCTTCGAGATGCTGGTGCGGGCGGGGCGCAACGCGCCGATGGCCAAGACCATGCTGATCCCCGAAGCCTGGTCGAAGCAGGCGGTGGAACTGCCGCAGCCCTGGATCGACATGTACGCCTATTGCAACGCGGTGATGGAGCCCTGGGACGGACCGGCGGCACTGGCCATGACCGACGGGCGCTGGGTCTGCGGCGGACTCGACCGGAACGGGCTGCGCCCGATGCGCTATGTCGTCACCGGCGACGGGCTGCTGATCGCCGGATCCGAGGCGGGAATGGTGCCGGTGGACGAGACCACGGTGCGCGAGAAGGGCGCGCTTGGGCCGGGCCAGATGATCGCCGTCGACATGAAGGAGGGGCGCCTCTACCACGACGCCGAGATCAAGGACAAGCTGGCCGCGAGCCAGCCCTTCGGCGAGTGGATCGAGAAGATCGTCGATCTCAACTCCCTGCTGCGCGACGTGCCCGAAGCCGCGATCCACGAGGGCGAGGAGTTGCACCGCCGCCAGATCGCCGCCGGCTACACGCTCGAGGAGATCGAGCAGGTGCTGGTGCCGATGGCCGAGGACGGCAAGGAGATGGTGGCGTCCATGGGCGACGACACGCCGGCGGCGGTGCTGAGCAAGGTCTACCGGCCGCTGAGCCACTATTTCCGGCAGAATTTCAGCCAGGTGACCAACCCGCCGATCGACAGCCTGCGCGAGGCGCGGGTGATGAGCCTGAAGACGCGGTTCGGGAACCTGAAGAACGTGCTCGACGAAAGTTCGACCCAGACCGAGATCCTGGTGCTGGAAAGCCCGCTCATCGCCAACGAGGAATTCCGGGTGATGGCCGAGGAGTTCGGCGACGCGCTTGTGTCGATCGACTGCACCTTCCCGCGCGGCACCGGCGAGGACGCGCTGCGCGCCGGGCTGGAGCGGATCCGCGCCGAGGCCGAGGACGCGGTGCGCTCGGGCGCGGGCCATATCGTCCTGACCGACGCGCGGCAGGGGAAGGATCGCGTGGCGATGCCGATGATCCTCGCCACCAGCGCCGTGCATTCCTGGCTGACGCGGCGCGGGCTCAGGACCTTCTGCTCGCTCAATGTCCGCTCGGCCGAATGCATCGACCCGCATTACTTCGCCGTGCTGATCGGCTGCGGCGCGACGACCGTCAACGCCTATCTGGCGCAGGACACGATCGCCGACCGGGTGCGGCGCGGGCTGATCGACGGCAACCTCACCGACGCGATGCGGCGCTACCGCGACGCGATCGATGCCGGGCTTCTCAAGATCATGTCGAAGATGGGTATCTCGGTCATATCCTCCTATCGCGGCGGGCTCAATTTCGAGGCCGTCGGCCTCAGCCGGGCGATGGTCGCCGAGTACTTCCCGGGCATGCAGAGCCGCATCTCGGGCATCGGGCTTTCCGGCCTGCAGCGCAAGGCCGAGGAGATCCATGCCAGGGGCTGGCGCGGCGATGTCGGCATCCTGCCGGTGGGGGGGTTCTACAAGGCGCGCCGGTCGGGCGAGAAGCACGCCTGGGAGGCGCAGACGATGCACCTGCTGCAATCGGCCTGCGACCGGGCGAGCTATGATTTGTGGAAGAAGTACTCGACCGCGCTGCAGGCCAACCCGCCGATCCATATCCGCGACCTGCTGGACTTCAAGCCGCTCGGCCGGCCGATCCCGATCGAGGAGGTGGAATCGATCACCGCGATCCGCAAGCGCTTCGTCACGCCCGGCATGTCGCTGGGCGCGCTCTCGCCCGAGGCGCACATGACGCTCAACATCGCCATGAACCGGATCGGCGCGAAGTCCGATTCCGGCGAGGGCGGCGAGGATCCGGCGCATCACCACCCGCTGCCCAACGGCGACAACCCGTCCGCCAAGATCAAGCAGGTGGCCTCGGGCCGGTTCGGCGTGACGGCGGAGTATCTGAACGCCTGCGAGGAGCTGGAGATCAAGATCGCGCAGGGCGCCAAGCCCGGCGAGGGCGGCCAGTTGCCGGGGATGAAGGTGACGAAGCTGATCGCGCGGCTGCGGCATTCGACGCCGGGCGTGAGCCTGATCTCGCCGCCGCCGCATCACGACATCTACTCGATCGAGGACCTGGCGCAGCTGATCTACGACCTCAAGCAGATCAACCCGCGCGCCAAGGTGACGGTGAAGCTGGTGGCGTCATCGGGCGTGGGCACGATCGCGGCGGGGGTGGCCAAGGCCAAGGCCGACGTGATCCTGATCTCGGGGCACAACGGCGGCACCGGCGCGTCGCCCGCCACCTCGATCAAGTATGCCGGCCTGCCCTGGGAGATGGGCCTGACCGAGGCGCACCAGGTTCTGGCGATGAACAACCTGCGCGAGCGGGTGACCCTGCGCACCGATGGCGGGCTGCGCACCGGCCGCGACATCGTCATGGCGGCGATGATGGGGGCCGAGGAATACGGGATCGGCACCGCCGCCTTGATCGCGATGGGCTGCATCATGGTCCGCCAGTGCCAGTCGAACACCTGCCCGGTCGGCGTCTGCACCCAGGACGAGGCGCTGCGGGCGAAGTTCACCGGCAGTGCCGACAAGGTGGTGAACCTGATCACCTTCTACGCGCAGGAGGTGCGCGAGATCCTGGCGAGCCTCGGCGCGCGGTCGCTCGACCAGGTGATCGGGCGGGCGGACCTGCTGACGCAGGTCAGCCGCGGCTCGGCGCATCTGGATGATCTGGATCTCAATCCGCTCCTGATCACCGTCGATGGCGCCGACCGGATCCGCTATGACCGCGACAAGCCGCGCAACGCCGTGCCCGACACGCTCGATGCCGAGATCATCCGCGATGCCGCACGGTTCTTCGAGGAGGGCGAGAAGATGCAGCTTTCCTACGCGGTGCGCAACACGCACCGGACGGTGGGTACGCGGGCATCCAGCCATATCGTGCGCCGGTTCGGCATGAAGAACGAGCTGCAGCGCGACCACCTGACGGTGAAGCTCGCCGGCAATGCCGGGCAGTCGCTGGGCGCCTTCGCCGTGCGCGGGCTGAAGCTCGAGGTCTTCGGCGATGCCAACGACTATGTCGGCAAGGGGCTTTCCGGCGGGCTGATCGTGGTGCGGCCGCGGATGACCTCGCCGCTCGTCGCGCACGAGAACACGATCATCGGCAACACGGTGCTCTACGGCGCGACGGGGGGGCAGCTTTTCGCCGCCGGGCGGGCGGGCGAGCGCTTCGCGGTGCGCAACTCGGGCGCCGAGGTGGTGGTCGAGGGCTGCGGCTCGAACGGCTGCGAATACATGACCGGCGGGGTGGCGGTGATCCTGGGCGCGATCGGGGCGAATTTCGGCGCCGGGATGAGCGGCGGCATGGCCTATCTCTACGACCCCGAGGGGGCCGCGGCGAAGCTGATCAACCTCGATTCGCTGGTCACCTGCCCGGTGACGGTGGATCACTGGGAGGCCCAACTCCGGCGCCTGATCGAGCGGCACGCGGACGAGACCGGCAGCCTCCGCGCCGCCGAGATCCTGCGCCGCTGGGAGAGCGAGCGGGCGCGTTTCCTGCAGGTCTGCCCGAAGGAGATGCTGCCCCACCTGCCCCACCCGCTGGTCGTCGAACCCGCAGCGATGCCGGCCGAATAGGCCGGGCGCCGGCGGGGCGCGGTCACCGGCGGCGCCTCGCCCGGGCGCGCGCGCGGGGGCATTCGCGCGAGGCGTCCAAATTTGGACGCTTCCGCAAGCATCTGATAAAGCGTGACAATCCCGAGAAATTAACCGCAACGAAACTTTTGTCGAGGCGCGGGTTTCCGCCGGTTTCGCCGGCGCCCTGCGGCCGCTTCGGTCGCGCGGCAGGGAGCCTGCCCCGGGATGGTGAAGGCGGAATCGCGTGCGGCTCGAACAGGCTGCTTCCGGCGGCCAGAGAGGCACCGACCAACGCAAACGGCCCCGGCGGATGCCGGGGCCGGTTGCGTGATCGATCCTGCAGGCCGTCGCGCGCCGTTCAGGCCGCCTTGTCGCGCCGCCGCCGCGCCATGACGCCGATGCCGCCCAGCCCCATCACGCTGAGCATCAACAGACCAGTTGCCGGGAGCGGGATCGGCGTTGCAGTTACGAGGTTCTGATAGCGCTGGTCGTCGGTGCTTTCGAGATAGGTCAGCGTCCAGATGCGATTGCCGCCATAGTTCGTGCCCGCAGCAACGAAACCGTCGACGAGGAGGGTAAACGCTTCATTGGGCGAAGTGTAACCGAATTCTACGGGGGCGTTGACCGTGTCGTAGATCGTCGCCCAGAGCCCGATCTGAAACGCCGCGGCTTGGGTTGCGTCCAGATGAATGGAAGCGCTGAAATTGGCGTCGAAGTAGCGCCTGACTGCCGTCGTATCGACATCATAGGAAGAGGCAAACACCGTCTCGGGGTTGACCGTATAGGTCCCCGTTCCTTGGTTCAGATATGCCCCGATGTCCAAGCACCAGGCGACAAACTTCCCGATCACGCTGGACGGCACGCTACCATCGTCTGGGCTCGGGTTGCTCCCGAACATGTCGAAGGCGCTCGCGTTGACCGTCGCAGAATTCACCGTCAAGTTGCCTACAACTTCGGTCCCTTGGATACTTACGTTGAAAGACGTGAAAGTTCCGTCGAACCTCGCATCGACCGTAGTCGATGCATACGCGCCCAAGGCGAGCGCCGAGACGGCGGCGGCCAGGGCGAGGGTGCGAATGGGTTTCATGATACTCTCACTTTCTCGAATGCAACTCGCAGATATGTGAGCGTAC
>SLPP01000042.1 GCA_007131945.1 Paracoccaceae bacterium
CGATCTGAACCTGCGCTACCGCCAGTCCGACCTGCCCAAGGGCTGGGTGATCACCGCGGCAACCCTTGCCGCTCCGAGGGGTGATCCGGCCCAACTGGCGGCGCGGATGGAGGAGCAACTCGCCCGGCGCGACGCGACGCAGCCGACGAAGGAGCGCACCGCCGGCTCGACCTTCAGAAACCCGGCGGGCTTCAGTTCGACAGGCCGCGCTGACGACACGCACGAGATGAAGGCCTGGAAGCTGATCGAGGAAGCCGGGATGCGAGGCGTCCGCCTCGGCGGCGCGCAGATGTCGGAGATGCATGCCAATTTCCTGATCAATACCGGGGGCGCGACGGCCGCCGATCTGGAGGGTCTTGGGGAATTGGTAAGAAAAAGAGTGTTGGAAAAGCGCGGGATTTCGCTAGAATGGGAAATCATGCGCGTGGGTGAACCCGTGCGCGACTGAAAGAAGGCGCACCGGGGCGAACCCGGGCGTGAGCAGACGAAGCGGGGCGCAAAGCCCCCAGGGTCCGAACGGACCGAATGAGGCGAAAGTGGCGGGCAGGTCGAGCAGGACAGCCCCCACAGTGGCGGTACTGATGGGCGGCATCTCGGCCGAGCGCGAGGTGTCCCTGTCTTCCGGGCGCATGTGCGCCGCCGCGCTGCGGGAGGCCGGATATCCGGTGGTCGAGGTCGATGCCGGCCGCGACCTTGCCGACGTCCTGCACAAGCACAACCCAGACGTCGCCTTCAACGCGCTGCATGGCCGCTGGGGCGAGGACGGTTGCGTGCAGGGCCTGCTGGAATGGATCGGCCTGCCCTATACGCATTCCGGCGTGCTCGCCTCGGCGCTGACCATGGACAAGATCCGCACCAAGGCGGTCTACCGCGCGGCGGCCCTGCCGGTCGCCGACAGCCGACTCGTGCACCGGGCCGAGATCGAGGCGGCACACGCGATGGCGCCGCCCTACGTGGTCAAGCCGCATAACGAGGGCTCCTCGGTCGGCGTTTACCTGGTCATGGAGGGCGCGAACCGGCCGCCGAAACTCGCCCCCGAGATGCCCGATCTGCTGATGGTCGAGGCCTACGTTCCGGGGCGCGAACTCACCGTAAGCGTTCTCGATGACCGTCCGCTGACCGTGACCGACATCGTCACCGAGGGCTGGTACGACTACGATGCGAAATATACACCCGGCGGCTCGCATCACGTGCTGCCGGCGGTTTTGCCCCGGGAGGTCTTCGACGCTTGCATGGACCACGCGCTGACCGCGCATCGCGCGCTTGGTTGCCGTGGCCTCAGCCGCACCGATTTCCGCTGGGACGAGGCTCACGGCCTGGACGGTCTAGTTCTTCTGGAGACCAACACCCAACCGGGGATGACGCCCACCTCGCTCTCGCCCGAACAGGCGGCGCATTGCGGCATCGCCTTCCCCGATCTCTGCCGTCGTCTCGTCGAGGATGCGTCGTGCGGCCGTTGAGCGAGACACCTCGGCACGCCGAGCCGCCACTGCGCCGCCCGACCGGTGGCGCGCCGATCCCTTTTCCGGCCACGCCGCCGCCGCGTCCGGTCGAGTCGCCTGTGGATCTGCGCCTGATCCACGACGAGGACGACAATCCGGTCCGCCCCTGGGCGGGGCTCGCGCCGGAGCCGGTCGAGGGACCGGTCCCGGAAACGGCGCGCACCGCTGTCGCGAACGACGTGACCGCGCCGAAAACGGATCTGCGCGACACGATGGCGTCCGCCTCCCGCGACGCGCTGCGCTCGCCGGAGCCTGTAGCACCGCCGCCCGCCACTGCCTCCGGCCATCGCCCAAAGCGGCGCATCCTTTCGCACCGCGCGCAGCGCGCCGCCGCACCTGCCCGCGACCCCTCGCCCAGCAAGCTCGCCTACCGGCTGCACCGGATGTGGTTGACCCCGGGCGTGCGCATCGCCGTCAAGGCCGGACTGCCGGCGCTGGTCCTGGCCGGCGCGATTGTCGCCACCTTCGTCGACGAGAGCCGCCGTCTCGCCATCGCCGAAACCCTGCGCGAGACGCGACTGGCCTTCGAGAATCGGCCCGAATTCCAGGTGCGCACGCTGAGCGTACACAGTGAAACACCAGCCGTCGCTCGCGCAATCGCCGAGCGGATGGCGCTCGAGCTGCCGGTCTCGTCTTTCCATCTCGACATGGACGATCTGCGCGCCCGGGCCGAGGCGCTCGATGCGGTCGCCAGCGTGAGCCTGCGCATCCGCGGCGGTGGCGTGCTCGAGGCCGCCGCCGAGGAGCGCGTGCCGGTCATGGTCTGGCGCAGCCGCGACGGGCTGAAGCTTGTCGATGCCGAGGGTCACCGGGTCGCGTTGCTCACGACGCGCGCCGCGCGGCCCGACCTGCCACTGATCGCCGGTGACGGCGCCGCCGACGCGATCTCCGAGGCGCGCATCCTGCTGGCGGCGACTGCGCCGATCCAGAACCGCGTGCGCGGGCTCGTCCGCGTCGGAGAACGCCGCTGGGACCTGGTCCTCGACCGCGACCAGCGCATCCTACTGCCCGCAACCGGCGCGCTGCAGTCGCTCGAACGGGTGCTCGCGCTGCATGCCGCGCAGGACCTGCTGTCGCGCGACATCGTCAGTGTCGACCTTCGCAATCCGAGCCGCCCGACGATCCGCCTGACCGAAGCGGCGAAGGAAGAATTCAGACGCATCCGCAGCCTTTCGACCGGAGCCTCCAGCCAATGACCGACCTCTACCAGACCCAGCGGGCCATGCGTAACCTGCGCCGCATCGCCATGCAGCGCGGCGTGATCGCGGTCATCGACATCGGTTCCTTCAAGGTCGCGGCGCTGATCCTGAAATTCGACGAATCCTCCGCCCCGGCCGAGGGATCGGGCGTCGGCGCGATGGCCGGGCAGGCGCGCTTCCGGGTAATTGGTGCCGGCACAACCCGCTCGCGCGGGGTCCGCTTCGGCGAGATTGCGGCAATGGCCGAAACCGAGCGCGCCGTGCGCACCGCGCTGCAGGGCGCGCAGAAGATGGCGCAGCTGCGGGTCGATCACGCCATCGTCGCCTTCGCCGGCGGCGAGCCGCGCTCCTACGGGTTGGAGGGGCAGGTCGAACTCCTCGGCCAGCGGGTCAGCGAGCCGGATATCGCCCGCGTGCTAGCAGCTTGTGATTTGCCCGATCTCGGCCATGGCCGCGAGGTGCTGCACGCCCAGCCGGTGAATTTCACGCTCGACCACCGCTCGGGCCTTGCCGATCCGCGGGGGCAGGCGGGTCAGCAACTGAGCTGCGACATGCATCTGCTCAGCGTCGGGGCCGACGTGGTGCGCAACCTCGTCCATTGCCTCAAGCGCTGCGATGTCGAGGTCGCCGGGCTTGCAGCGGCGACCTATGTCGCCGGACTCTCGGCGCTGGTCGAGGACGAGCAGGAACTGGGCGCGGCGGTGGTCGATCTCGGCGGTGGTGCGACCGGCGTCTCGATCTTCATCAAGAAGCACATGATCTACGCTGACGCTGTGCGGCTGGGTGGCGAGCACGTCACCTCGGACATTGCCAAGGGCCTGCAGATCCCGCATTCGACGGCCGAACGGATCAAGTGCATCCATGGCGGTGTCCACGCGACCGGCAAGGACGACCGCGAACTGATCGAGATCGGCGGCGATTCGGGTGATTGGGAGAAGGACCGCCGCACGATCACCCGTGCCGAGCTCATCGGAATCATGCGCCCGAGGGTCGAGGAGATCCTCGAGGACGTGCGCGCGCGCCTCGATGCGGCGGGTTTCGACCATCTCCCCAGCCAGCAGATCGTGCTCACCGGCGGCGCCAGCCAGATCCCCGGCCTCGACGGGCTGGCGACCCGCATTCTTGGCCAGCAGGTGCGACTGGGCCGTCCGATCCGCGTCCACGGCCTGCCGCAGATGGCGACCGGGCCGGCGCATTCGGCGCTGGTCGGGCTGTGTCTCTTCGCCGCGCATCCGCAGGACGAGTGGTGGGACTTCGACATCCCGGCCGACCGCTTCGCGGCGCGCCCGCTGAAGCGCGCGATCCGTTGGTTCCGGGACAACTGGTAACTACAACACGTAGGGGGGACGCCGAAATGGGCGGAAAGTTGCAAAAAAGCGCTCCAGATATGGTGGAATTTACCCTTTTTCTGGTGACGATGGCACGGGCTGCAGCTACACTCGGGCCCAGAGGCAAATCACCCGGCATCCTTGGCGCCGTCCGTGGATGATCCGAAAAACCGGTCGGGAACTGGCCATGGACGGCAGGCGCGCGCGAGATCAGGCGGTAACGACACAGGCGGACATAACGATGGCACTGACTTTCATTGAGAACCAGACGAACAACGAACTGACCCCTCGAATCACGGTCTTCGGGGTCGGCGGCGCGGGTGGCAACGCCGTCAACAACATGATCGAAAAGAACCTCGAGGGGGTCGAGTTCGTCGTCGCCAACACCGACGCGCAGGCTCTGCAGCAGTCCAAGTCCCGCGCCCGTGTCCAGCTGGGCGTGCGCGTGACCGAGGGGCTGGGTGCCGGCGCCCGGCCGAATGTCGGCGCCTCGGCCGCCGAGGAGACGCTCGAGGAGATCGTCGATCACCTCGCCGGCGCGCATATGTGTTTCATCACCGCCGGGATGGGCGGAGGCACCGGTACCGGCGCCGCGCCGATCATCGCCCAGGCGGCGCGCGAACTGGGCGTGCTGACCGTTGGCGTCGTCACCAAGCCCTTCGCCTTCGAGGGCGCCAAGCGCATGCGCCAGGCCGAGGCGGGGGTCGAGGCGCTACAGAAGGTGGTCGACACGCTGATCATCATTCCCAACCAGAACCTCTTCCGGCTGGCTAACGAGAAGACGACCTTCACCGAGGCCTTCGCCATGGCCGACGACGTGCTCTACCAGGGCGTCAAGGGTGTCACCGACCTGATGGTCCGGCCGGGCATGATCAACCTCGACTTCGCCGACGTGCGCGCGGTGATGGACGAGATGGGCAAGGCGATGATGGGCACCGGCGAGGCCGAGGGTGAGGACCGCGCCCGCCAGGCCGCCGAGAAGGCGATCGCCAATCCGCTGCTCGACGAGATCAGTCTCAACGGCGCCAAGGGGGTGCTGATCAACATCACCGGCGGCTACGACATGACGCTGTTCGAACTCGACGAGGCGGCGAACATCATACGCGACAAGGTCGATCCGGATGCCAACATCATCGTTGGCTCTACTCTCGATCCCGAGATGGAGGGGGCGATCCGGGTCTCGGTCGTCGCCACCGGGATCGAGGCGCAGGCCGATGCGATCACGCTCGACGTGCCGCGGCGCAAACTGGCCGAGCCGCTGGTTCCGATGACCCAGTCCGAGCAGGCCCATCACTCCGAGCCGCGAGCAGAACCGCGAATCGATCCCGTTGCGGCGCCGGCTGCCTCCACTCCTGCGCAAGCCGCGCCGCGCGAGCAATTCACCGCCGCCCCTCGCCCGGCAGCCGGCTATCACCGGCCACCCGCGGCCGATCACGCGCGTCAGCAGCCAGGCGCGCAGGTACGCCACGCCGCGCCGCCGGTCGAAGTCGGCCCGGACGTGCATGACGACTACGCGGCCGAACCTGTGCAGGACGAACTCGATCTGCCCCACCACGCGCACCAGGCCGCGATCGCGCGCGTCCGCGAGAACGCGCCGCGCCCACCCGCTCCGCAACCCCGGCCGCAACCGGCGCCGGCGGTCGAGGCGCAGCATCATCCCCGCCCGCCCGGCACCCCCTCGCCCGAGACGCTCGCGCGCCTGCGCGAGGCGGTCAACCGCCAACCGGCGCAACCCTACCAGCGCCGCGCACCGGAACAGGCGCCGCAATCTCAGGAGCGAGCCTCGCGCTTCGGCCTCGGGGCGCTGATCAACAAGATGGCGGGCGCCGGTGCCGAGGCGCCGGTGCAGCGCCCGCAACCACCGGTCTCTGCCTATGACGACGATCCCGAAACCCGTCCGGCACAGGACCGGATCGAGATCCCGGCCTTCTTGCGGCGGCAGGCGAACTGAGCCGCAAACCGCAACCGCGACCGCCTGACTGAAGCCGGCGCAAGCCGGCTTCCTTCTTTTCGCGCCCGCTGTGACCGCTGGACGACGTGTTTCAGCCTGTCGTAAAGCGTGAATTGAGCCTGTCCAGCCCCGCGTTTACAAAACCGTTAATCGAGTGGGTAACAAGCGCGCTCACGCGGCCTCGAAGCTGCAAAAGTCTCCTCGGCCCAAAAGAGCAGTGGGTCGAAATGAAAAACAGGTACGCCGTGCAGACAACGATCCAGACTGCCGTGAGCTTTTCGGGCGTGACGTTGCACGCCGGAACCACCGTGACACTCTGCCTGCGT
This sequence comes from Paracoccaceae bacterium, assembly GCA_007131945.1. Lineage (GTDB taxonomy): Bacteria > Pseudomonadota > Alphaproteobacteria > Rhodobacterales > Rhodobacteraceae > Pararhodobacter. The sequence continues at coordinate 6,307 of SLPP01000042.1, forward strand.
CCGGCCGCGGCGAATACCGGCATCGTCTTCGAGCGACTCGACATCGCGCTGCCCCGTCTCGCGCGCCGCGTGTCGGTATCGGTCGACGCGCTGATCGAAACAAACCTGTGCACCCGCATCGGCAACGAACACGGCGTCACCGTCTCGACGATCGAACACCTGATGGCGGCACTCGCCGGTTGCGGGATTCATAACGCGCTCGTCACGCTGGACGGACCCGAGGTGCCGATCCTCGACGGCTCGGCGCGACCCTTCGTTGAGAGCTTCCTGCGTGCCGGGATCCGACGCTTGCCAGAGCCTCTGACCGCGATCCGCGTCCGTCGCCCGGTCGAGGTGCGTATGGCGGAGGCGCGCGCCCGGCTCGATCCGGCGCCGGAGCTTTCGATCGCCTTCGAAATCGACTTCCCCGACCGTGCGATCGGTCATCAGAAGCTTGAGTTGCCGTTGCGCAACGGCGCCTTCGTGCGCGAACTCTGCGACAGCCGCACCTTCTGCAGACAATCGGACGTCGAGTCGATGCGCGCGCAGGGCCTCGCGCGCGGCGGCAGCTACGATAATGCCGTCGTCGTCTCGGGTGCCAGGGTACTCAGCCCGGGCGGGCTGCGCCATCCGGACGAACCGGTGCGGCACAAGATGCTGGACGCAATGGGCGATCTGGCCGTCGCAGGCGCGCCGATCCTCGGTCGTTATTCCGGACATCGCGCTGGACATACGCTAACAGGTCGCCTGCTGCGCAGGCTTCTCGCCGATCCGGCAAACTACGAACGCGTGCCGGTCGATGCCAAGACCGCGCCTTTCCTGCCCGGTGTCGGCATCTGCGATGCCGATCTCCACGCCGCCGCCTGACGCTGCGTGCAGCCGTCCCGAAACGTCCGCAAAGGCGTTTTGCTTGTCGGATTTTTCTGTGCTACGAGAGCCTCGGACCGCGCGACGACGGCCCCGGAAAACGGCCTTGCGCGCGGCGGGACAGTGCCAGACAGGGTGCATGGAATGACAGGGACGGGGGCGGGACGCAGCAGGACGGCGAGGCGTGTTCGACGCAACTTGCTGCTGGCATCGGCACTGGTGATGGGGCTCGCGGCTTGCGGCAGCGGACCCGGCCCGAATGAGCCGCTCGACGGCTTCTCGGCCGAGGAGATATATCGCCGTGGCGAGTTCTTGTTGGAAACGAGCACCCGGGCCGCGCCCTCCCTGCGCTATTTCCAGGAGGTCGAGCGGATCTACCCCTTCACCGACTGGGCGCGCCGCGCGATCATAATGCAGGCCTATGCCCAGCATCGGGACCGTAACTACGAGGAGGCCCGCGCGACGGCGCAGCGCTTCCTTGACCAGTATCCGGGCGATCCCGACGCGGCCTGGGCGGCCTATATCCTCGCGCTGACCTTCTACGACCAGATCGAGGATGTCGGCCGCGACCAGGGTCTTACTTTCCAGGCGCTCGTCCACCTGCGCCGGGTCATCGAGGAGTACCCGAACACAGAATACGCCCGCTCGGCGGTTCTGAAGTTCGATCTCGCCTTCGACCACCTTGCGGCCAAGGAAATGGAGATCGGCCGCTACTACCTGCGTCGAGGCAACCATGCAGCCGCGGTCAACCGCTTCCGCGTCGTGGTCGAGGATTTCCAGACCACGACCCACACGCCCGAGGCGTTGCACCGGTTGGTCGAATCCTACCTGGCGCTCGGCCTGCGCGACGAAGCGCAGACCGCCGCTGCGATCCTCGGACATAATTTCCGCGCCAATCCCTTCTACGAGGACAGCTTCCGTCTGCTGACCCGCACCGGCCTCGCGCCCGAGGCGCGTGGCGAGGGCTGGCTGCGCCAGATCTATCGCCAGACCATCCGCGGCGAGTGGCTCTGACCCCGCCGCCCCGGTAGGGTTAGAGGGCGATGCTTCGTAACCTCGCGATCCGGGAAATGCTGCTGATCGACCGGCTGGAGCTGGAATTCCAGCCGGGTCTCAACGTACTGACCGGCGAGACGGGCGCGGGGAAGTCGATCCTGCTCGACGCGCTTGGCTTCGTGCTCGGATGGCGGGGTCGGGCGGAACTCGTCCGCGCCGGCGCTGCGCAAGGCGAGGTCGAGGCGGTTTTCGAACTGGAGGCCGATCATCCGGGCCGCGCGATTCTTGCCGAGGCGGGACTTGAGGTCGAAGACGAGTTGATCCTGCGGCGCATCAACACGCCTGATGGGCGCAAGACTGCCTGGATCAACGACCGACGCGTCTCGGGCGAGGTGTTGCGCGCGGTTTCGGAGACGCTTGTCGAGTTGCATGGCCAGCACGATGACCGCGGGCTGCTGAACCCGCGCGGCCACCGCCAGCTCCTCGATGCCTTCGCTGGCGCCGAACCCGCGCTCGCTCGCAGCCGGGCGGCCTGGCGCGCGCTGCAGGCGGCGCGGACTGTGCGCGCCGAGGCGAGCGAACGGCTGGCCGTCCTGCGCGCCGAGGAGGATTACCTGCGTCACGCGGTGGCCGAGCTCGACCAGATCGACCCGAAGCCGGGCGAGGAGGTGGAGCTCGATACCCGCCGCCGCCTGATGCAGGCGGCCGAACGGTTGCGCGGCGATGTCGATCGTGCGCGCGACGCCCTTGGCGAGGATGGGGCAGAGCGGCTCATGCTTGACGCGATCCGCTGGCTTGAAGGGGTGACCGATGGCGTCGAGGGACGGCTCGACGGCGCGCTCGCGGCGCTTGGGCGTGCGCTGACCGAGCTGGGTGAGGCGCAGGCCGAGGTCGACTCCTGCCGCGACGCGCTGGACCTTGATCCGCAGACGCTGGAAGCGGTCGAGGAGCGGCTTTTCGCTCTCCGCGCGCTCGCCCGCAAACACGCGGTCCTGCCGGACGATCTGGGCGCGCATGCCGAGACCTTGCGCGCGCGGCTTGCCGCGCTCGATGCCTCGGACAGCGAGTCGGCGGCACTCGCCCGTGCCGAGGCCGAGGCCGAGGCCGCGTGGCGCGCGGCCGCCGAGGCGCTGAGGGCGGATCGTCAGCGCGCCGCGCGCGCGCTCGACGCGGCGATGGCAGTGGAACTTGCGCCGCTGAAGATGGAGCGCGCGGTTTTCACGACCACCTTGGCCAAGGCCGAACACGGCCCCGAGGGCTTCGATGCGGTCGTCTTCGAGGTCGCGACGAATCCCGGCGCCCCGGCCGGGCCCCTCAACCGCATCGCCTCGGGCGGCGAGCTTGCGCGATTTCTTCTCGCGCTGAAGGTCTGTCTGAGCCGAGGCGGCAATACCCGGACGCTGATCTTCGACGAGATCGACCGCGGTGTCGGCGGGGCGACGGCCGATGCCGTCGGTCGGCGACTACGAGCGCTCGCTACCGGTGGGCAGATCCTCGTCGTTACCCACAGCCCGCAGGTCGCCGCCCGCGGGACGCATCACTGGCGCGTCGAGAAACAGGTGACAGCGGGAAAGACCTTGAGCCGGGTGACGCCGCTTTCCGCCGAAGCGCGCATCGACGAGATTGCGCGCATGCTCTCGGGTGATACGGTGACGGAAGCCGCGCGCGCCGCGGCGCGCGCGCTCATCGCCCCGGAGGCGACGGCCTGAGACGAAGGAGGAACGAATGCGGCGCTTGTTCACCATGGGAACGCTGGCCGGCGCGCTGGTTCTGGCCGGCTGTGGCGACATACCGGACTTTCGCTTCGCACAGCCGCGCGCCGCGGCGCCCGTGCAGACCGCCCCCGCCCCTGCGGCACCGCTCAGCGATATCGGCATCCGGCGCTCGGCCGGCGCCGCCGAGGCGGCCTGCGTGGCGCAGGGCGAAACGCAGGGAATGAACGTGCAGTCGGTGGTTGGTACGCGCGAGGTCACCGACGGCGAGGGCCGGCCCATTGCCCGCGACGTGATGCTGCGCGTTGCGCGCGGCCAGCAGGTCTTCGACGTGCGCTGCCGCTACGACCATGCGAGCGCCGAGGCGCGGATCATGACGCTCTGACCGGCGAGGAGCACGCGGCGGTTCAGCGCATTCCCATGCCCAGTTGCATGAGCCCGCGGCGCACCGGCGCCACGCCATAGAGCAGACCCAGCGCCGCGGCGCGCGCGTCGCGCAAGGGCTGTGCGCCGATCATCGAGGCGCGGTTGAGCAGGTCGACACCGGCGATCCGCAACTGCACCTCTAGCCAGCGCCGTCGGTGATAGGCGTCGAGCATCGCGGCGCTGCCGAGGGTTTCCGGACCGGCCAGATCCAGAAGCACGCGCAAATCGGCAAGGCTCATGTTCAGCCCCTGTGCCCCGATTGGCGGCACGACATGCGCTGCCTCGGCGATCAATGCCGTGCGCTCGCCGGCAAAACGCTCGGCGATCTGGCTGATGATCGGCCAGACTGTCAGCTGCGAGGCCAGCGTCAGAGGACCGAGGATGCTGCATGACCGCGCGGTCATCTCGGCCTCGAAATCGCTCACCGGCAGGGCGCGCAGACGGGCAATCTCGGCCCCAGCCTCCATCCACACCACAGCCGAGGCGTTGCGCCCGTCGCGGTCGGGCAAGGGCACCAGCGTGAACGGCCCGCCCGAGCGGTGAATCTCGGTCGAGACCATGTGATGTGGCTCGGGGTGGGTGATGGTGAAGGCGAGCGCCTTCTGTCCGTAGCGCGTGGTCGAGACGCCAATCCCCAGGGCCTGCCGCATCGGCGAGTCGCGCCCGTCCGCGGCGACAAGCAGCCGTGCCGAGACGCGCGTGCCATCGGTCAGCGTCACCAACGCCTCGCTCTCGCGGGTGAAAAGACGGGCGGTGCCGATGCCGGGCCGGAAATCGACCTGCGGCAACTGATCCACATGGGCGAGGAATTCACGCCGGAGCAGCCAGTTGGGCAGGTTCCAGCCGAAGGGTTGGTCCGAGATGTCCGCGGCGTCGAAATCATGCACGCGACGCGCGATCGGGACGTCGCCCCCCGCATCGATTATGCGCATGACCTGAAGCGGCATTGCGTGCGGCGCCAGTCGGTCCCAGAGCCCGGCGACCTGCAGCAGCGTGACCGATGGTTGCAGAAAGGCCGTCGTGCGCATGTCGGCCTGCGGCGCCTCCTGCGCGGTCACAGGCGCGACCGGATCGACGCAGATTACGCGATACCCCTCGGTGCCGAAGGCCGCGGCGGCCGCCAGCCCGGCGATTCCGCCGCCCGATATCAGGATGTCCACGGACTCTCGCATGCCGACCCTCCGTCCCACGCCATTATAGGCCG
>SLPP01000261.1 GCA_007131945.1 Paracoccaceae bacterium
GCCCAACGCGAGGAGGGTTGTGCGCGCAGCGCACAGCCGGACGAGGGGCGGGAGAACCTCCGTCACCCTTCTCGCGCGGGCGGGGCAGGGCGCGTCAGGGCGCGGGCGGGCGCGTCGGGAGGGTGCGTTGGGGGGTGCGTCGGGGGGGCGCGCGACGGGCGCGCGACGCGAAAGGGGGGCAGGCGACGGACGCCTGCCCCGAGTGCACCTGGCAAGGCAAGGCACAGGTAACGGGGGGCCGCGCGCGGGTGCGGGATCCGGGTCGATGGGGCGGGGATCGAGAGGCCGGCGCGCGGCTAGGGCGCGCGCGCGGGCCTCACTCCTCGGTCAGCGGGCCGTCCTCGGCGCTCATGTGGAAGTCGAGGCCGTTGGCGGCGCGGATCTTGTCCTCGATCTCGTGCGCGACCCGGGGGTTCGACTTGAGGTAGGCCTTGGCATTCTCGCGCCCCTGGCCGATCCGCTCGTCGCCGTAGGAATACCAGGCGCCCGACTTCTCGACGACGCCGGCCTTGACGCCGATGTCCAGAAGCTCGCCGGTCTTCGAGATCCCCTCGCCATACATGATGTCGAACTCGACCTGCTTGAAGGGCGGCGCCACCTTGTTCTTGACGACCTTGACGCGGGTGGTGTTGCCGACGACCTCGTCGCGGTCCTTGATCGCGCCGATGCGACGGATGTCGAGCCGCACCGAGGCGTAGAATTTCAGCGCGTTGCCGCCCGTCGTCGTCTCGGGCGAGCCGAACATGACGCCGATCTTCATGCGGATCTGGTTGATGAAGATCACCATGCAGTTCGACCGCGCGATCGAGCCGGTGAGCTTGCGCATCGCCTGGCTCATGAGCCTGGCATGGACGCCGACATTCGAATCGCCCATGTCGCCCTCGAGCTCGGCGCGCGGGGTGAGCGCGGCGACCGAGTCGACGACGACGACCGAGACCGCGCCCGAGCGCACCAGCGTGTCGACGATCTCCAGCGCCTGCTCGCCGGTATCGGGCTGCGAGATCAAGAGGTCGTCGAGATTGATGCCGAGCCGCTTGGCGTATTGCGGATCGAGCGCGTGTTCGGCATCGACGAAGGCGCAGATGCCGCCCTTCTTCTGCTCCTCGGCGATGACATGCAGCGTCAGCGTCGTCTTGCCCGAGCTTTCCGGCCCGTAGACCTCGACGATGCGGCCCTTGGGCAGCCCGCCGATGCCGAGCGCGATGTCGAGCCCGAGCGAGCCGGTCGAGGTCGCCTCGATCTCGGCCACCGGGTTGTCGGCGCCCAGCCGCATGATCGAGCCCTTGCCGAACTGCCGTTCGATCTGCGCCAGCGCCGAATCGAGCGCCTTCTGCTTGTCGCCTGCCCGCTTGTCGGTCATGTCGAAAATGTTCGCCCCTGCCATGGTCCGGCCCCTTATTTCACAGCCCCCGAGGGGCGACAACAGACGCTTTGTTCCCGTCCTGTTCGCGCCACCTTGCGCACAAAACGAGAACAATGCAAGCGGTTTTCTTCACGCTTCGCTCAGAAAGCCTTCGAAAAGGTTAAGAAAGTCTTGCCGCCGGTTCAGCGCATCCTCAGCCCGCCGTCGATGCGGATGCATTCGCCGTTCATATAGGGCGATTCGATCAGGAACCGGGCGAGGCGGGCGAATTCCTCGGGCCGGCCGAGGCGGCGCGGGAAGGGCACGTCGGCGGCGAGCGCCTCGCGCGCCTCCTCGGGCAGGCCCAGGAGCATCGGCGTCAGGAAGAGCCCCGGCGCGATCGTGTTGACGCGGATGCCGACCGAGGCGAGGTCGCGCGCCACGGGCAGGGTCATGCCGACCACCCCGGCCTTCGAGGCGGCATAGGCGGCCTGGCCCTTCTGGCCGTCGAAGGCGGCGATCGAGGCGGTGTTGACGATCACGCCGCGCGCGCCGTCGGCGTCGGGATCGTTCGCGCCCATCGCCTCGGCGGCGAGGCGCAGGCAGTTGAACGTGCCGACGAGATTGACGTCGATGGTGCGCCGGAACGGGCCGAGCGGATGCGCGCCGTCGCGGCCGAGCGTCTTGATCGCATGCGCGATGCCGGCGCAGTTGACGAGCGCGGTGACCCGGCCCATCCGCGCGCGCGCCTTGTCGACCCCGGCCCGGACCGAGTCCTCGTCGGTGACGTCGACATGGGCGAAGGTGCCGCCGATCTCGTCGGCGAGCGCGCCGCCCTGGACGTCGTCGCGGTCGAAGATGGTCACCTGCGCGCCGGCCTCGGCGAGATGGCGGGCGGTGGCGGCGCCCAGCCCCGAGGCGCCCCCGGTGACGATGGCGGCGGTTGCGGTGATGTCCATGCGCTCCTCCCCGGCGTTGAATCGGACGGCCGGTCGCATCTATGCAGGGCGGGCGGGCGCTGTCCACCGGCAAGATGCGCGCCGGGCGGGACCGGTGGCGCCGCGCCGGGCCGGGCTCAGTCCGCGGGGAAGCGCGCGCGGCAGGCGGCGATGGCCGGCTCGGCCGCGGCGCGCTCGCGGGCGACGGCGCGTTCGAGCTGGGCGATGCGCTCCTCCTCGTCCGGCACATGGATCGGGCGGCGGAACTCGCGCACCGTGTCCACCCAGTCGAAGCAGGTATAGACCCGGCCGGTCAGCGGGTCGCGGCACCAGGCCGGGGCCATCTGCGGCACGATCCGCCGCTCGATCGCGTGGCCGCGGGCGATGTTGACCCGGCGTTCGGTGATCTCGGCCTCGAGGAAGCGGATCTCGCGCTCGGCGCGCTGGATGCAGCGGTCGAGCGGCGTGGCGCAGCCGGCGAGAAGCGCCAGCGCGGCGAGCGCGGCCAGGGGGCGAAGGCGGGGCATCGGCGACTCCCTGATTGTTGCGGACGAAGTCTAGCAGGCGCCGGGCGGGGGGCCAATGCCGGCCCGAAGCGGGTGTCTGTGGCGCGGCCGGCCCGTGGCCCGGACGGCACCCCGGCCGCCCACCC
>SLPP01000150.1 GCA_007131945.1 Paracoccaceae bacterium
CGTGATGCCGGGAACCGGCCCGCAGCGCGTCGGCCGCATCGTCCAGCGGCTGTGCGAGATCGAGACCTACAAGACGATGTCGATGCTGGGCCTGGCGCGGGCGCGCGAGATCGCGCCCGAGATGGGCGCGCTCGACCGCCGGATGGGCGAGCTGATCAGCGACATGGCCGCCGGCATGCCGCGGCCCGAAGCCTCGCTCGACGCGCTGATGGGGGTCTCGGCCGAGCTCGAACGCCTGCAGACCAGCACCTCGTTCCGCTTCGGCGCGACGCGGGCCTACGAGGCGCTGGTCCATGCCCGCATCCAGGTCCTGCGCGAGACGCGCTTCCAGGGCCGGCAGACGCTGGCCGAGTTCATGCAGCGCCGCTTCGATCCGGCGATGCGCACGGTCAAGGCGGCCGAGACCCGGCTCGCGGGCATGTCCGAGCGCGCCATCCGCGCCGCGCGGCTGCTCTCCACCCAGGTCGAGGTCGCGCGCTCGGCGCAGAACCAGGAGTTGCTGAAGAGCATGGACCGCCGCGCCGATCTCCAGCTGCGCCTGCAGAAGACGGTCGAGGGGCTCTCGGTCGTGGCGATCAGCTATTACGGCGTGAACCTCGCCGCCAACGTGGTGATGCCGGCCGCCGAGCCGCTCGGGCTCGGCCGCACCGGCGTCCTGGCGGCGCTGACGCCGGTTGTCATCCTGCTCGTCTGGCTGCTGGTGCGCCGGGTGCGCAAGATGCTGGCGTGAACGCCCGGCGCGGTGCGCTCTCTATACGTCGGGCGCCCGATGGAGCGAGGCAGGGCGGATGGTCCGCTGGCGGACCGATCCGCAAGATGTTGTTGTATAAAGACAAAACGCACCCGTTAACCACAACGAAACCTTTGCGCGACGCCTCGAATCCGGGGTGAAGAACCGGGCGACCCGTCGTGGACGCGGCCCGAAGACCGGGTCAGGGCCGCACGCGGCGGGTACCTGCCGCCGCCGGTCCGGGACCGCCCGTCACGCGGGCGGCGCCTCTGTTGCATGGGCCACCGCGGCGGCGAGCGCCCGGTCGGTCGCGTCCTCGGGGCCGGTCGCGCCGGGGCGGAAGCGCAGGCGGAAGGCGGCAAGCCGCAGGTCGGGGGCGACGCGCGGGTAGCCGATCCGGTCGAGCGTGGCGTCGAGCGGGAGGGCAGCTTCGCCCGGCGAGAAGGGCCAGACCGCGAGGCCGCGCAGCGCGAGGCGCCGCCAGTCGAAGCGTGGGCCGGGATCGACCTTGCGTTCGGGCGCGAGATCGGAATGCGCGATCACGCCCGAGGGCGCGATCCGCCAGCGTTCCAGGATGCCCGGCAGAAGCCCTTCGAGCGCGCGCATCTGCGGCGCGGCGAAGGGGCTGCGCCCGTCATTGTCGAGCTCGATCCCGATCGAGCGCGAATTGACATCGCCCCGGCCGCACCATTCGCCCGCCCCGGCATGCCAGGCGCGCGCATCCTCCTCGACCAGTCGCCAGACGCGGCCATCGGCGCCGATCAGGTAATGCGCCGAGACCTGCGCCTCGGGCGCGCAGAGCCGTTCGAGCGCGGCCTCGGCGTCGGGCATCTCTGTGTAATGGATCACCACGAGTTCGGGGCGCAGCCCGTCGCGGCGCGGCCCGCAATTGGGCGAGGGATGGCGGATCCTCACCCCGCGCGCATGGCCCGCCGGATCGGTCCGGGATCCCACCAGCAGGCGTAGCCGTCGCCGTCGGGATCGAGGTTGCGCCGGTCGCGCTCGGGGCCGCCGGCGGCAAGGAAGGCTTCCTGCGCGGCGTCCTGGCTGGGGAACTGCATGCAGTTGCGTTCCCATACCTGCCAGCGCAGCGGGTTCGACCGGCGGTAGCGCGGCGTGCCGACCGGGTGCGAGGTGCTCAGCGCGTAGTCGACGACATTCGGCCCGCCGGTCGCCGCCGGCGCGGCCGCGGCGAAGGACGCCGCGAAACCGTCGTCGTCCATCGGCACGAAGCCGGCCGCGCCGGTGGTGCCCGGCGGCGGGCTGCGCATCTGCGACTCCCGCGCGGCGTCCGCCCACGACTGGAACCCGCCGGGCGGCGGGACGAAACGGTTCTGGTCGCCCAGGCCCGCCGGTACCGGGGCCGGTTCGGCAACCGGCGGCGGGTTCACCTGCGCGCAGCCGGCCAGGATCAGCCCCGCTGCGGCCAAGGTCACGAAATGACGCATCCTGCAATCCATCCTTGTCTGCCGACCGATACTTACCACCAGCGCGCCGGTTTCGCCACGAAGCCCGCGGCGCGTTCAAGCACATGTGCGACATTCAGCAGATCGGCCTCACCCCAGGGCTGGCCGATCAGCTGCAGGCCCAGCGGCAGCCCCTGCCGGTCGAGTCCGGCGGGCAGCGCAATCCCCGGCAGGCCGGCGAGGTTGACCGTCACGGTGAAGACGTCGTTGAGATACATCTGCACCGGGTCGGCATCCGCCATCTCGCCCAGCCCGAAGGCGGCCGAGGGGGTGGCGGGGGTCAGGATCGCGTCGATACCGGCGCCGAACGCCTCCTCGAAGTCGCGCTTGATCAGCGCGCGGACCTTTCGCGCCCGGTTGTAATAGGCGTCGTAGAACCCGGCCGAGAGGACATAGGTGCCGATCATCACCCGGCGCTGGACCTCGGGTCCGAAGCCCTCGGCGCGGGTCTTCTCGTACATCTCGGTGATGCCGTCGCCCTGGGAAAGCTTCGCCCGGTGGCCGTAGCGCACGCCGTCGTAGCGGGCGAGGTTCGACGACGCCTCGGCCGGGGCGATGACGTAATAGGCCGGCAGCGCGTATTTCGTGTGCGGCAGCGAGATGTCGACGATCTGGGCGCCGGCGTCGCGCAGCATTTGCGCGCCTTGCGCCCAGAGCTTCTCGATCTCGTCGGGCATGCCGTCCATGCGGTATTCGCGCGGGATGCCGATGCGCCTGCCGCGGATGTCGCCGGAA
>SLPP01000388.1 GCA_007131945.1 Paracoccaceae bacterium
CCGCAGGCCCCGCAGCATCGACAGCCCGGTCACCGGCCTGCTGGCGCCGTCCTCCGCCGGGGCGCCGTCATGAATGAACGCCCCGCCGCCCCATTCAACCACCTGCATGCCGAGACGGTTCCGCGTGCGGCGGCTTTCGCCCCGGCCGTCCTGCGCTCGACGGACTGGCCGCCGACGCAACTTCCCGGCGCGGACCGGGACGAAAGGGACGGATCGGCCGACGCTAGGCCTCCGAGTCGGTGCTGGCATTCGGCCGGGCGCCCGCGCCTCGTTTCCGCCATCCCTCCGCGGCGGCGACGGGTCTACCGCGCGATAACGCTGGCCTGGCTCGTCTCGGTGGCGGTTTTCTGGCATTGGTGGCTGCAACCCGGCCATGCGACCGGCGACGGCCGCTACGCGCTGATCACCGCGCTTCTTCTCTGGATCTACTTCCTGCAGGGCTTCTTCCTGGTGATCAGCCAGCGCGCTGTCCGCTCGGCCGAGCCCGACCCGGAGCCCGACCGGTTCCGCGTCGCGATGATCGTGACCAAGACCCCGGTCGAGCCCTTCGCGGTCGTGCGCCGTACGCTCGAGGCCATGCTCGCCCAGGACCATCCGCATGACACCTGGCTCGCCGACGAGGATCCGTCGCCCGAGACGCTCGCCTGGTGCGCGGCGAACGGGGTGCGAGTCTCGACGCGCAAGGGGCGCGAAGATTACCATCGCACCAGCTGGCCGCGCCGCACCCGCTGCAAGGAGGGCAACCTCGCCTTCTTCTACGATCACTGGGGCTATGACGACTACGACATCGTCGTGCAGATGGACGCCGACCATGTACCGCAACCGGGCTATCTGCGCGAGATGCTGCGCCCCTTCGCCGATCCCGGCGTGGGCTATGTCTCGGCGCCCAGCATCAACGGCGCGAACGCGGCCGCAAGCTGGGCCGCGCGCACCCGCCTGCATGCCGAGGGCCCGTTCCACGGCGCGCTCCAGGCAGGCTATTCCAACGGCCTCGCGCCGATGTGCATCGGTTCGCACTACGCGGTGCGGACGGCGGCGCTGCGCGCCGTCGGCGGCCTCGGCCCGGAACTGGCGGAGGACCATTCGACCACGGAGATCCTGAATGCCGGTGGCTGGCGGGGCGTGCACGCGCTCGACGCCATCGCCATCGGTGACGGCCCGGCGAGCGTCGCCGACATGGCGACCCAGGAATTCCAATGGTCGCGGAGCCTGGTCACCCTGCTGCTGACGCTCACGCCGCGCCTCTTTGCCGACCTGCCGAAGCGCCTGCGCGCGCAGTTCCTGTTCTGCCAGCTGCTCTACCCGATGATCGGCATCATGATGCTGGCATTCTATCTGCTTCCCATCGCCGCGGTGGTCTTCGACCTGCGCTATGCCAACGTCACCTACCCGGCGTTCCTCGCACATGCCCTGGCGCCGATCGTGGTGATCGCCGTCCTGGCGATCTTGCTGCGCCGCGACGGGCTCTTCCGGCCGCGGAACGCGCCGATCCTTTCCTGGGAGAAGGTGCTCTTCGTGCTGTTGCAATGGCCCTGGGTGCTGTGGGGTTGCCTGACGGCGCTGCGCGACCGGCTCACCGGCCGGTTCGTCGATTTCCGCATCACGCCCAAGGGCGCGGCGGCGCGCGACCGGCTGCCCCCCCTGATCCTCGCCGTCTACGGCGGGCTGGCGCTGGGCGCGATCCTGCCGGTCCTGGTTGCGGGTCGGCTCGAGCAGGGCGGCGGTTTCGCCCTGCTGGCGCTGTTGACCGGCGCATTCTATTCTGCAACGGTCATCGTCATCGTTGTCAGCCATATGGCCAGACGCGGCCTTCCGGCGGTGATGCGCGAGCCCGCGACCGTGATGCATCTCGCCGTGCCGGCAGCCCTCGTCGCGGCCCTGTTCCTGGGCTTGAACGCCCGCGGCCTCGAGGGCCTGCACGTTCTGACCATAGGGCTGGAACCGCTTCAGGTCGTACGCGTCGAGGCGCCGGTCTCCGGTGCCGGAAGCGACGCGACCGGGCAGAGATTCTACCGTTTCAACCTCGAATGGCGGCAGAGGCCGTAACCACCTTCAGAAGGAGATCACCATGTCGGCATCACGAGATCTTCGGCCACCCGTTCTTCCGGTCGCGCTGGCGGGGCTTGCCGTCGCCTGGGGCGCGAGCGCCGGCGCGCAGGTGGCGCAGGTTCCGCCGGGCGATATCCCGTTCGGGGTCTACGACCCGCCGGGCAACTTCAGCGAGACCGAGGGTGTGACGATCGAACACCTCTTCCTGCCCTGGGAGGATGTCGCGCTGGAATCGCTTTTCGACGCGGCCGACTACGCCGCCGAGCGCGGCCGCGTCCTTCTCGTCACGCTCGAACCCTGGACCTGGGTCCGCAGCGAGCGCAACACGCCCGAACTGCTGCGTCAGGGGATCCTCTCCGGCGCCTTCGATCGCAACGTGCAGGCGATCTGCGCCACTCTCGGACAGCTCGATCTGCCGGTCACCTTCCGCTGGGGCCACGAGATGGACCACGAACGCGGCGACTTCATCTGGGCCGGCTGGAACCCCGAGGATTACGTTGCCGCATACCGTCGCGTGACCGGCCTGTGCCGCGACGCGGCGCCGGAGATCAGCCTGATGTGGTCGCCCCTGGGCGACGAGGAGATGGAAGCGTACTGGCCCGGCGACGAGCATGTCGACATCGTCGGGCTCACCGTCTTCGGGCTGCAGGCCGCCGACCAGCTCTGGCACGGCCGCGACCGGAGCTTTTCCGAGATCCTCTCCCCCCGTTACGAGCGCGCGATGGAGTTCGACCGCCCGATCGTCGTCGCCGAGGTGGGCTATTCGGGCAGCGCGGAATATGTCGAGGCCTGGGAGAACGAGGTGCGCCAGGTCGGCGATCTCTTCCCCGACCTGGTCGGCGTCGTCTATTTCAACTTCCCCGAAGTCTATCCCTGGC
>SLPP01000233.1 GCA_007131945.1 Paracoccaceae bacterium
GCGACGAGGTCCTCCATCCGGCACTGGATCGACTGGCTCCATTCCAGCGCCATGCGCGAGACGCGGTGCACGAGCAGTGTCAGCGTGACGTTCTCGCCCACCCTCAGGAGTCGCAGGCGGCAGTAGAACTCGGCCTGCGCGCTTTTCACCAGCGTCTCGATCTCGGCGGCATGCTCGCGCAGGTCGAGCACGTCGACGCGCGAAAGCTCGGTCAGGCCGGTGGCAATTCCCTCGATGACGCGATCGGCGAGCGGCACGCAGAGCGCGTCGCCGCCGTGCAGGATGCTGCGCAGGATGGCCAGCGAGGCAACCGGCGGCGGGGACGGCGCGATGTCCTCGCCGCCGCCCGCCGCAAGCGCCGGGATATTCACCGGCACCCGCGCCAGTTCTTCGGCCCGGTCCGCCCAGGCCGAGCGTTCGAGCGTCAGCCAGTCTTCGAATTCCGGATCGGCGATGTCAGCGCCCTCGAGCAGCTCACTCTCGGCGCTCAGCCCGAGGCGCTGGAACTCGGCCGGGTCGGCGAGTACGGCGCGGTGGTCGATCCAGACCTTCTGCAGGTCGAGCGCGATCTCGTGGGCGGTCACGCGCAGCGCCTGGTCGGCCAGCGCGCCGAGGTCGCGGCGCAGCTCGAAAAGCGTCTGGCGCAGGCAGGTAGAGGAACGGCGCTCGTCCGACCCGCTCCACAGCTTGTCGCGCAACCAGACCCGACTATGCGTGCCGCGCGGCGACAGCGCCAAGAGCGCCAGCATCGCCTGCCCCTTGCGGTTGCGCACGACGATGCTGCGATTCGCCACGTCGCGCAGGCAGAAGGCGCCGATGACATGGAGCCGCAGCGCCGGGCATCCGTCGGAGTCTCTGGCAGCCGTCATCGCGCGCGCACCGTTCCGCAAGCCTCGCGCCCGGGACGTGGCAACCGGGCAGGACCGCGCAGTTCTCAGCCACCTGCCTGCCGCGCCGTCAATTCCGGGCATTGTTTTGTCCTGTCCTGCCGAGCCTATCACAGAATCACGCTGTGTCAGCCGGCGTTAGGCCCCCGTTAGCCGGATTGGTCCGGGCGACACTTGGCGGCGAATAACGCTGACATAACAGCAGCCGCGTATCGCTATGGAATCGGTGGTCCCCGCGCCGCCGTCACCGGAGACCCGCCATGCCCCCGATCCCGGCCGAAGCCTGTCTAATCTCGCTTGCCCCCGACGCGATGGACGCGCTGCGCCTTGCCCGATGGCACGGCTTCCTGCCCGATCTTGACGGTCTTGAGGCCGATCTGCGCGACCTGCAGCCCGCAGGGGCGGCACCACCGAGGCGCCTTTGCGCCGGCTCGGTGGTGCCCGACACGCTGGTCGCGACGCTCGACGACCGGGCGCGTGACGCGCTGCGCTGCCGTTATGGCGCGGCGCTTCGCATCGAACCCGACGTGATCCTTTCCTACCAGGCCGGGCCGATGGGCACGCGCGGCGAAGCCGGGGCGGCGGTGGAGACCGCGGCGCCTGTTTCGCCTGAAGGCACGGCGGTTCTGCATTTCCGCGTCATGGACGAGGAGGGTGTGCCGATCGCCGGTGTCCGGCTTCGAGCCGAGGGCGCGGGCGGCAGGCCGATCGCGCCGGCGACCACCGATACTGATGGCAATGCGCTGCTCAACCTCGAGACCGAAAACCCCGCGGCGGTGCGGCGCCTGAGCGTTTTGCCTCCGGCCGGCTTCTGGGGGCGTCGGCTGCTGCGCCCGGTCCTCAGGCAGACTGTGCCCGGCGCGCCGCCGCGCCTCAATGCGCTGGTTCTGAAGCCGCTCTGCGCGCCGTTCGGCTGCCTGCCCGAATGGGGAATCGAGGCGATGGGCCTCGACCGAGCCCCCCTTCTCACCGTCCCCGGCGCCGCGCCGGTCCGGGTGGCGGTTCTCGATCCCGGGGCGGCGGCGGCCCCCTTCACCATCGCGACCGTCGAGAGCGGCGCGCTGGTCGAGGGCTGGTCGCGTGCCGGCGCCCCTCCCTCGCCGACCGCGACCGTGATCGCGGCTGCCGCCCCGGGTGCCCGGCTGCAACTGCTGCATATGGGCTTGCATCCGCGAGCCTCGGAGCTGATAGCGGCGGTTGATTGGTGCATCGCGGCCGGCGTCGACCTGCTGGATCTCGGCTTCGCGGCCACGGAACCCTGCGCCGCGCTTGAGGCGGTGCTGCGCCGGGCACGGACCCGCGGGTTGGTGGTGATCGCCCCTGCGGGCGACAGCGGCGGCGCTGTCCTGCATCCCGCGGCCGGCCCGTCTGCGCTCGCCGTCGGCGCGATGGTCAAGCCCGGCGCCTGCCCGGCGGATGCGCCGGGCGCCGCAGATGCCGCGACCGCGCCCATGAGCACGCTGGCCGAGTTCAGCGCCGGCGGCGTGGCGCTCGATCTCGTCGCACCAGGCGCCGGGATCGTACTGCTAACGCCGGTGGGGCCGGTCGCGCTCGACGGAACCGCGCTGGCGGCAGGCTTCGTCACCGGCTTCCTGGCGCGCCTGCTGCAGGCCGAGCCCGACCTCGCCGGCATGGCGCGGGGCGCGGTTCGCGCCGCCGCCCTTCTCGCCGCGTTGCGCGCGCGATGCCGCGACCCCGGCCTGCCGGCCGGTGCGGGCGGCGCCGGAATGCCGGTCTGGGATCCGCTGCCGTTGTTGCGGGCCGCCACCGATCCCTGCCCGGTCGGCGCCGAGCCGGCCCGCCGGCGCAGGCCCGTCGGCGCAGGCCTCCTCGCCTGAGCGCAACTCACCCTTGCCTCGCAGCCCCGGCTTGGCTAAGGGCGGAGGCGCGGGTGATTAGCTCAGCTGGTAGAGCGCTTCGTTTACACCGAAGATGTCGGCGGTTCGAATCCGTCATCACCCACCACGAACTCGATGACCCGCGCGGTTCTTGCGCAGCGCCGCGCAGCCTCTGAACTCGTTGAATTCATGGGGA
>SLPP01000190.1 GCA_007131945.1 Paracoccaceae bacterium
ACGACGCGGAAACCGGCATCGACCAGCGCATAGACCGCCGCCTCACGCGACGAGCCGCCGCCGAAATTCCGGCCCGCGACCAGGATCGAGGCGCCGGCGGCCTCGGGCGCGTCGAGCGGGAAGCCTTCGCCACGCAGGTCGTGGAGCAGGAAGCGCCCGTAGCCCTCGGATCGCGGGGCGGACATGAACCGCGCCGGGATCAGCTGGTCGGTATCGACATTCTCACGCGCCAGCCCGACGGCCAGCCCCTCGTGTTCGGACCAGCCGCTCATGCCCGCCCCCGCAGAAGCGGTCGCACGTCGGCCAGATGCCCGGTCACGGCGGCGGCGGCGACCATCGCGGGCGACATCAGGTGCGTCCGCGCGCCGGGGCCCTGCCGGCCGCGGAAGTTGCGGTTGGTGGACGAGGCGCAGCGCTTGCCTGGCTCGACCCGGTCGCCGTTCATGCCGACGCACATCGAGCAGCCCGAGGCGACCCAGTCGAGCCCGGCCTCGGTGAAGATCCGGTCGAGCCCCTCCGCCTCGGCCCGCGCCTTCACCGGCATCGAGCCGGGCGCGACCATGCCCGGCACCTTCGCGCGCCGCCCGGCCAGCACCGCGGCGGCGGCGCGCAGATCCTCGATCCGCGCATTCGTGCAGGAACCGATGAAGACCTGGTCGATCCGAACCTCGGTCAGCTTCTGGCCCGGGCGCAGGCCCATGTAGTCGAGCGCCTCGGCGATCCGCGCGGCGCGTTCAGGCGGCGCCTTCGCCGGATCGGGCACGGTGCCGGTGATCGGCAGCGCCTCCTCGGGCGAGGTGCCCCAGGTGACGATCGGCGCGATCTCGGCCATGTCGAAGCTTTCCTCGCTTTCGAATTCGGCGTCCGGATCGGTGGCCAGCGCCGCCCAGTCCTCCGCCGCGCGGTCGAAATCCACGGGTGCGAAAGGCCGGCCGCGCAGCCAGTCGAACAGGGCCTGGTCGGGTGCCACCATGCCGCAGCGCGCGCCGCCCTCGATCGACAGGTTGCACAGTGTCAGCCTCGCCTCGACGCTCAGCGCCGCGACCGCCGGGCCGGCGTATTCGACCGCATGGCCGCGCGCGCCGTCGGCGCCGAGCCGGGCGATCCAGTTCAGCGCCATGTCCTTGGCCCCGACCCCCGGTCCGGGCGCGCCATGGAAATCGAGTCGCATCCGCTTCGGCTTCTTCTGCCAGACCGTCTGCGTCGCCAGGACATGCGCCACTTCGGTCGCCCCGATGCCGAAGCCGAAGGCGCCGAGCGCGCCATGCGTCGAGGTGTGGCTGTCGCCGCAGACCACCAGCATGCCGGGCAGCGTCAGCCCCTGTTCGGGGCCGAGCACATGCACGATCCCCTGCCGCGGGTCGTCGAGCCCGAAGAGCCGGAAGCCGTGCGCGCGGGCATTCTTCTCGAGCGTCCGCACCATCCGGGCGATGTCGGGATCGGTGATGCCGGCCGCGCGCCGCGTCGGCACGTAGTGGTCGGCGACGCCGATGGTGAGCGCCGGCTCGGCGACCGGGAGCCGGCGTTCGTCGAGCCTGGCGAAGGCATGGTGCGAGCCCTCGTGGACATAGTGCCGGTCCACCCACAGGAGCGCCGCGCCGTCGGGGCGCGCGAGCACGACATGGGCGTCCCAGAGCTTGTCGAAGAGCGTCCTCATCGCGCCGCCTCGGGCGCGATGGCGAGCGTCGGCGCCCATTGCCGCGCCCCGTCCCTTCCGATCCGGTTCAGCGTCATCTCCAGCCGGAACCGGTCCGGCCGGTAGAGCGCCGAGAGATGCTCGACCCCGCGTCCGGCGGCGTCGTAGACGACCCGCGTGAGCGCGATCAGCGCCGAGCCCGGCGCGAGGTCGAGCGCCTCGGCGACCTCGGGCGTGGCCAGCGTCGCCGAGATCGACTGGTCGGCATGATCGACCTCGACCCCCGAACGCTCGAGCAGGCGGAACAGCGGCGTCGTCGCCAGGTCGGCCTCGGAGAAATTCTGCGCGATCGCCTCGGGGACATGCGTGGTCAGATGCGAGAACGGCGCCTCGCCGATGAGCCGCACGCGGACCGCGCGCTGCACGCGCGCGTCCGAACGCAATGCCTCGGCCACCGCCGGCGGCGGTGTGACATAGCCATAGGACAGCAGTCGCGCCGTGGTCGTCCGCCCCATCCGCACGAGTTGCGGCATCAGGGTGGCGAAATCGGCCGCGATTCCGGTCTGCGGCAGCGCCGCGCCGGCGACGATCGTCCCCACGCCCGCGCGGCGTTCGATCAGCCCGTCGGCGGCCAGGGCATCCAGCGCCCGCCGGATGGTGACGCGCGAGACCCCGTGCATCTCGGCAAGGCGCAACTCCCCCGGCAGCGCGGCGCCGCGCGCGTGCTCGCCGCGCAGGATCTCGTCGCGCAGGAGCAGGTAGACGCGTTGCGCCTTGCCGCCCTCGGGAGATTGCCTTGCCGTCTGTGCCACGCCACCGACTCCGATCAGTCGCGCCCGATGGTAGCGACGCGGCGCAACAAAGCAACCGATTTGTATCATCTCGGGCAAAATAATTGTCTTTCAATTTGCCGCCAACCTGTATTATGAAAAATACATCTGAGGACGGGGGAGGGCTCCATGCCGATCGCCAGGATCGACCTGATCGCGGGCTACGACGCGCCGGCGAAGGCGCGGCTGGGCGAGGCGCTCACATCGGCCATCCGCAGCGTCATCGATTGCCCGCCCGAGCTGGTCACCGTGGTGATCCGCGACGTCCCCGCGCAGAACTACTTCCGCGGCGGCGCCGCGCGGCAACCCGGCCCGGTCCTCCCCGACGGCGAAGCGGTCGTGCGCGACTATCTCGTGGCGATGGAGGCGCGCGACCTCGACCGCGCCCGGGCGCATCTCGCACCGGGCTTCGCCATGACCTTCCCGGGCGGCGTCGCGATGCACAGCCTCGAGGAACTCGTTGCCTGGGCCGCCCCGCGCTACCGCTTCGTGCGCAAGACCTACGAGCGCTTCGACGCCATGGGCGCGCTCGTCTACTGCTTCGGCACGCTCGCCGGCGAATGGCCCGACGGCACCGCGTTCGAGGGGATCCGGTTCATCGACCGGTTCGAACTCGCCGGCGGGCGCATCCTCCGGCAGGACGTGTGGAACGACATGGGCGAGATTCGCGCCGGAGCCGGCGGATGAGCATCGACCCGATCACGCTCGCCGTGCTCGCCGGCCGAATGGAGCAGATCGCCGACGAGATGGACGCGACGCTCTTCCGCTCGGCCTTCAACCCGATCATCGCCGAGGCGCATGACGCCAGCCACGGCCTCTACCACCCCGAAACCGGCGCGACGCTGGTCCAGGGAAAGTCCGGCCTGCCGATCTTCGTCGGCGTCATGGCCTTCGCAGTGAAGGCGGTGATCGACCGCGCCGGGGACGACCTGGCCGAGGGCGATGTCTGGATCTTCAACGACGCCCATATCGGCGGCACGCATCTGTCCGACATGCGCCTGGTGCGGCCCTGTTTCCACGAGGGGCGCGTGTTCTGCTGGCTTGCCTCGGTCGGCCACTGGCACGACCTCGGCGGCGCCGTGCCGGGCAACTACAACCCGCAAGCGACCGAGGTCTTCCAGGAGGCCTTCGTCCTGCCGCCGGTGAAGCTGATGCGCGCCGGCATCCTGCAGCAGGATGTCGTCGACATCATCCTGCGCAACACCCGCCTGCCGGCCTCGGCCGAGGGCGATCTGAACGGGCAGCTCAACGCGCTGGAACTGGGCGTGAAGCGGCTCGACGCGCTGCTTGCCGAGTACGGCGGCGAGACGGTGCGCGCGGCGCTCGACGCGCTCTCGGACCGGGCCGAGGCGCTGGCGCGGGCCGAGGTCGCCGCCCTGCCCGACGGGCGATGGGAGGCCGAGGACTTCCTCGACAACGACGGCATCACCGATGCTCCGCTGCCGATCCGGGTGGCGCTGGAAATCACCGGCGACCGGCTCGCGCTCGACTTCACCGGCACCGCGCCGGCGGTGGCCGGACCGGTCAACATCTCGCGCGGGACCGCCGTGGCCTGCGTCTACGTGGCGATCAAGCACATCTTTCCGTCCCTGCCCGCCAATGCCGGGGTGATGCGTCCGCTCGCCATCACCATCCCCGAGGGCAGCCTGCTTGCGGCCGAGTTTCCCCGTCCCACCGGCGGTTACACCGAGACCATCCTGCGGATGATCGACGTGATCTTCGCGGCCATGGCGCAGGCCGCGCCCGGGCGGGTCGTCGCCAATGCCTACGGCACGATCAACGCGCTCTCGATCGCCGGGCATCGCGGCGACGGGCGGCGCTGGGTGATGTTCTCCTTCTACGGCGGCGGCCATGGCGGCTCGCCCGAGGGTGACGGGCTCAACCACGGCAACGCGCCGATCTCGACCGCGACGATCCCGCCGGTGGAGATCCTCGAAGCCGCCTATCCGGTCATGTTCCGGCAGTGGGCGCTGCGCCCCGACAGCGCCGGGCCGGGCGCCCATCGCGGCGGCCTGGGCGCGATCTACGAGATCGAGCTTCTCGAGGAGACCGCGGATGCCTTCCTCTTCGGCGAACGCGGCCGCCACGCGCCGAAAGGCGCCGCCGGTGGCGGCGAGGCGGCACTGAACCGGTTCACCTACGAGAACGACGGCGCGTGGCAGGTCCCGCCGCTGGCCTCGAAGATGGTCGGCATAAGGCTGAAGCGCGGCGAACGGGTGCGACTGGAAACCCCGGGCGGCGGCGGCTACGGCCCGCCGGAGGAGCGCGATCCGGCGCGCGTGGCGCGCGACGTTCGGCTGGGCTATCTCGGCGCCGAGGCGGCGGACGCCGCCTACGGGCCTGGCTGGCGCGAGGTGCCGGGATGAGCCGCAGCACCATGATCGGCGTCGATGTCGGCGGCACCTTCACCGATGTCTTCGTCCTCGACGAGGCAACGGGCGCGGCGCGCGTCGCCAAGGTGCCGACGACGCGCCCCGACCAGTCGGGCGGCTTCCTCGACGGGATCGCGGCGCAGGTGGATGACCTCGGCGTGGTGGCGAGCGTCGTGCACGGCACCACCGCCGGGACCAACGCGCTCCTCGAACGGAAGGGCGCGAGGACCGGGATCATCACCACGCAAGGTTTCCGCGACGTTCTGGAGATGCGCCGCCGCGACCGGCCGCGCACCTGGGGGCTGCGCGGCGATTTCGACCCGGTCGTGCCCCGCGATCTGCGTCTCGAGGTGGCCGAGCGGGTTCTGGCCGATGGCAGGATCCACACGCCCGTCGACATCGACGCGGTGCGTGCGGCCGGACAGGCCCTGCTCGACAGGGGCTGCACGGCGGTGGCGGTCCTCTTCGTCAACGCCTATGCCAATCCCGAAAACGAGCGCGCCGCGGTCGAGGCGCTGCGCGCGCTCTGGCCCAACACGCATGTTTCGGCATCATTCGAAATATTGCCCGAGATCCGCGAGTTCGAACGCTTCTCGACCGCCGCGCTCAACGCCTATCTGCAGCCCGAGGTCTCGGGCTACCTCGCGCGGCTGGAGGCGGCTTTGCGCGGCAGGGGCTTCGCCGGCGAGTTCCTGATCGTGCAGTCGAATGGCGGCGTGATGGCGGTGGACACCGCCTGCCGCCTGCCGGTCCGAACCGCGCTCTCGGGCCCGGCCGCGGGGGTGATCGCCGCCGCCCATATCGCCGCGAGCGCGGGATTCGACAATGTCATCACCGGCGACATGGGCGGCACCTCCTTCGACGTCGCGCTGATCGCCGACGGCCAGGCGGCGCTGGCGGCGCAGAGCGCGATCGATTTCGGCATGGTCGTGCGCAGCCCGATGATCGAGATCACCACGATCGGAGCGGGCGGCGGGTCGATCGCCTGGGTCGACAGGGGCGGGCTTCTCAACATCGGTCCGGAAAGCGCGGGCTCGGAGCCCGGCCCCGTCGCCTATGGTCGCGGCAACGACCGCCCGACGGTGACCGACGCCAACATCGTGCTTGGCCGCATCGACCCCGAGCGGCCGATCGGTGGCGGCCGGCTGGACGTTGACGCCGCGCGCACGGCCATCGACTTCCATATCGGCCGGCCGCTGGGCCTGGGCACCGAGGCGGCAGCCGAAGCGATCATCCGCGTCGCCAATGCCCGCATGGCCGGCGCCATCCGCCTGGTCAGCATCGAGCGCGGGCACGATCCCAAGCGCTTCGCCTTCATGCCCTTCGGCGGCGGCGGCGCGCTGCATGCCGGCGCGCTGCTCGACGAGGTCGGGCTCGCCCGGGCGATCATCCCGCGCTATCCGGGCGTCACCTCGGCCATGGGCTGCGTGATCGCCGACATGCGCCAGGACTTCGTGCAGACCGTGAACGCCCTGACCGATACCGTCGACACCGCCGAACTCGGCGCGCTGATGCAGGCGCATGCGGATGCCGGCGCCCGGCTGCTGGACGCCGCCGGCGTGGCCTTCGCCGGCCGCGCGGTCGAGGTCGAACTCGACATGGCCTATCTCGGCCAGACGCATACCGTCGCCGTGCCGCTGCCGACGGCGCTGACCGATGGCCGCATCCGACCGCCGAGCCGCGACGACATCGCCGCCGCCTTCGAGGCCGCCTATCTGCGCGCCTATGGAAGGCTGCTGCGCGGCGGCGTCACGCGCATCCTCAACCTGCGCACGGCGGTGATCGGCAAGCGGCCCAGGTTCGACCTGACGACGCTGGCGCCGCATGGCGCGGGGCAGACCGCACCGCGGGGCCGGCGCAGGGTCCATTTCGGTGTCTGGCTCGATGCCGCCGTCTACGACCGGCTTGCGCTGCCCGTCGGCCATGTCGTTACCGGCCCGGCGGTGCTGGAACAGCCCGACACGACGATCCTGATCGAGCCGGGGCGGAGCGGCCGCGTCGATGCCTGCGGCAACATCATCCTCAGCCGCGAGGAGACCTGATGGAACCGGGAAAGACCGCGCTTCTGACCATCGACCTGCAGAACGACTTCCTGCACCCCGACGGCGCCTATGGCCGCGCCCGGCAACGCGCCGCCGCCATCGCCGCCCTGCCCGGTCGCATGCGCCCGCTGCGCGACGCGCTGCGCGCCGCCGGGGGCCGGCACATCTCGGCCCAGTTCACGCTGGTGCCGGGACCGGACGGCCCGCTGATCGCGCCGCATCTGAAGGCGCTGCGCCCGTTCCTCGGCACCGGCGACTTCGAGCCGGGCGGTTTCGGTCACGATCTGGTCGAAGACCTGAAACCGGCCGACTTCACCATCGAGAAGGTCGCCTATTCCGCCTTCTACCAGACGCGGCTCGAATTCATCCTGCGCAAGACCGGGATCGAGACGCTGATCGTCGGCGGCATCGTCACCAATGGCGGCGTCGCCTCGACACTGCGCGACGCGCATCTGCGCGACATCCACACGATCATGCTGACCGACGGCTGTGCCGCCTTCCGCGAGGAGGTGCACGCCGCGACGCTCGTCTCGCTCGCCACCGTCACCGAGCAGATGACCTGCGCCGAGATGCTCGCCCGGCTGGGAGGCGCGCCGTGAGCCTCGCGGCCCGCCTCGCCCGGCCCGAGATCCTGGTCGCCCCGGGCGTCTACGACGGGCTGACCGCGACGCTCGCCGCGGCGGCCGGGTTCGAGGCGCTCTATCTCTCGGGCGCGGCGGTCGCCTATACCCGGCTGGGCCGGCCCGATATCGGCCTGGCCACGATGACCGAGATGGCCGAGACGATGGCCCTGATCCGCGACCGGGTCGGCCTGCCGGTGATCATCGACGCCGATACCGGACATGGCAACGCGCTGAACGCGCAGCGCACCATGCGCGTCTTTGAGCGCGCCGGCGCCAGCGCCCTGCAGGTCGAGGACCAGAGCTTTCCCAAGCGGTGCGGCCATCTGGCTGACAAGTCGCTGGTCCCGGCCGGCGAGATGGCCGGCAAGATCGCCGCCATGGCCGATGCGCGCGCCAGCGACGCCACCCTGATCATCGCCCGCACCGACGCGATCGCGGTCGAGGGATTCGAGGCTGCGCTCGATCGGGCGGAGATCTACCTGGCGGCGGGTGCCGACGCGCTCTTCATCGAGGCGCCGCGCTCGGGCGAGGAGTTGAAGCGGATCGCCCGGACCTTTCGCGGACGCGCGCCGCTGATGGCCAACATGGTCGAGGGCGGCGCGACCCCGGTCCGCGCGGCCACCGACCTTCAGTCGCTGGGATACGACCTGGTGATCTTCCCCGGCGGCATCGTCCGCGCCCTCGCCCGCACCGCCGAGGCCTACTACGCCAGCCTGCGCGAGCACGGCTCCAACGCGCCCTTCGCCGACCGGATGCACGACTTCGCCGGCCTCAACGACCGGCTCGGCACGGCCGAGATGCTACGTCTCGGCGCGCGTTTCGCCGGCAAGCCCTGAGCGCGCGATGACCTCCCGCGTCGCCCCGCCGGAACCCTGCGCGACCCATGTCGGCACCCTGATCGTCGGCGGCGGCGCCGCGGGCCTGATCGCGGCGCTCTCGGCCGTCGAGGCCGGCGAGGAGGTGCTGGTGCTCGAACGCAATCCGGTGCCCTCGGGCTCGACCGCGCTTTCGGCCGGGCTGATCCCGGCGGCCGGCACGCGATTTCAGGCCGCCGCCGGGATCGCGGACGATGCCGATCTCTTCGCCGCCGACATCCAGCGCAAGGCGCGCAACCGGAACGACCCCGCGCTGGTTGCGCTGATGACCCGGAGCGCGGCGCCGGTGATCGAATGGCTGGCCGACCGCCACGGGCTGGAGTTCAGCCTGGTCGCCGATTTCGACTATCCCGGCCATTCGCGGCGGCGCATGCACGGATTGCCCGGCCGCTCGGGTCGCGAACTGATCGATGCCCTGCGCAGCGCCGCCGAGGCGGTGGGCGTCGACATCCTGACCGAGGCGCGGGTAGATACCCTCTTCGCCGATGCCGGTCGCATCCACGGCGTCGCGCTGACCCGTCCCGACGGCAGCGTCGAACGCGTCGGCTGCGACCGGCTGATCCTCGCCTGCAACGGCTTCGGCGGCAACCGCGCGCTGGTCGCCGAACACATGCCGGAAATCGCCGGTGCCCTGTATTTCGGCCACCCCGGCAACACTGGCGAGGCAATGCTCTGGGGCCGGGCGCTCGACGCCGAGATCCGCCATCCCGGGGCCTATCAGGGTCATGGCAATGTCGCGCATCCGCACGGGATCCTGATCACCTGGGCGGTGATCACCGGGGGCGGGTTTCAGGTCAACCGCGCCGGCCGGCGCTTCTGGAACGAGGCGCAGGGTTATTCCGAGGCCGCCCGCGCCGTGCAGGCCCAGCCCGGCGGGCAGGCGGTGACGGTCTTCGACGAGCGCATCGCCGCCATCGCCCGCCAGTTCGCCGATTTCCGCGCCGCCGAAGCGCAGGGCGCGATCCGCCGCGCCGAGACGCCGGCCGCGCTGGCGGCTGCCTTCGACCTGCCGCCCGACGCGTTCGCCGCGACCTTCGCCGAGGTGGAAGCGGCGAAAACCGGGCGCGGCGCCGATCCCTTCGCGCGCGCCTTCGCCGGCGTGCCCGCGCTGACGCCGCCTTTCCTCGGCGTGCGGGTGACCGCGGCGCTCTTCCACACCCAGGGCGGGCTCGCGGTCGACGACCAGGCGCGCGTGCGCCGCGCCCGGGGCGGGGTTTTCCGCAACCTCCTCGCCGCGGGCGGCGCGGCCTGCGGCGTCTCGGGCGCGGATGACGCGGGCTATCTCTCGGGCAACGGGTTGCTTGCCGCCGTCACCCTCGGCCACCGCGCCGGTTCGGCCGCGCTGCGGTAGCGCGCCGGTGCGTGCTGCGGGCTCGATCGGCAAAGGGGAAGAAGAGCGGTTCGCCGTCGATCGAGAAGCCGGCGATCGCGTTCTGGCCGGCATCCGAGATGATCCAGTCGATGAAGGCCTGGCCGTCCTCGGCCTTCACATGGGGGTGGCGTTCCGGGCTGACAAGGATGATGCCATAGGTGTTCAGGAGGATCTCGTCGCCCTCGAAGACGATCTCCAACGGGCCGCGATTCCGGAAACCCAGCCAGGTGCCACGGTCGGTCAACGCATAGGCCGGCACCTGCGCGGCGATGTTGAGCGTCGTGCCCATTCCCGAACCGGTCGAGAGATACCAGTTGCCCGCCGGCTCGACCCCGGCGGCGTCCCAGAGTTTCATCTCGGCCACATGCGTGCCGCTGTCGTCGCCGCGCGAGGCGAAGGAAACGCCCGCCGCCGCGACCGCGGCCATCGCCTCGGCGGCGCTGCCCGCCTCACGCAGCCCGGCGGGATCGTGAGCTGGGCCGACGATCACGAAGTCGTTGTACATCACGTCGAAACGCGCGACCCCGTAGCCGTCGGCGACGAACTGTTCCTCCAGCGCGCGGGCATGAACGAAGACGATATCGGCATCGCCGCGGCGACCGGTCTCCAGCGCCTGGCCGGTGCCCCTGGCGACGACGCGCACCTCGATCCCGGTCTCGGCGGTGAAGATCGGCAGGATGTGGTCGAACAGTCCCGAACTCTCGGTCGAGGTGGTCGAGGCGACCGTGATGAAGCTCTGCGCGGCGGCGGGGAGCGTGGTCAGGATGACCAGGCCGGATGCAGCGGCGACGAGGGTGCGGTGGATCCGGTTCAACCCATCCTCCTGTCGGCTACCACAGCAGATCACCCGCAAGGAAGGCGCGCGCCTCACCACTTTGCGGATTGGCGAAAAAGACTTCGGCCGGGCCATGCTCGACCAGCCGGCCGCGATGCAGGAAGGCCACGTCCTGCGCCAGCCTGCGCGCCTGACCCAGATCGTGCGTGGTCATCACGATGGTGATCCCCTCCTCGGAGAAGGCGCCGACCATCGCCTCGATGATCCGCGTCGCCGAGGGGTCGAGCGCGGCGCAGGGCTCGTCAAGAAACAGCACTTGCGGCCGCGTCGCCCAGGCCCGGGCCAGCGCCAGGCGCTGCTGTTCGCCACCCGAGAGCAGCCGCGCGGGCCGGTCGGCCAGGGGCGCCAGCCCGAACCGGGCCAGCGTGCGCGTCACCGTTGCCTGCCGCTCGGCCCGTCCCAGCCGCCGCAGGGCAAGCGGGTAGTCGATATTGGCGGCGACCGACCGGCGCAACAGGACCGGGCGCTGGAAGACCATGGCCTGCGCCCCCGGGCGGACCTCGCCGCTGGCCCAGCGGACCGCCCCCAAGGTCGGCGCGATCAGCCCGTGGCAGAGGCGCAGGAAGAGGCTCTTGCCCGCGCCATTCGCCCCGAGGATGACGAGCCGGCGGCCGGCCGGGATGTCGAGCGAGACGTCCCGCAAGAGCGCCACGCCTTCAGGCGCATAACCGAGCCGATCGAGCGTGAGCGGCAGGATGGAGGGGGCAAGTTCCTCGGCGCGCATCATCCCAGTCTCTGCCGCGCCCATTGCGCGGCTCCCCAGGCGAGGGCGTTCAGTCCGATCGTCAGGCCCATCAGGATGATCCCGAGCGCGACCGCCAGTCCCAGG
>SLPP01000307.1 GCA_007131945.1 Paracoccaceae bacterium
CACGCGCTCAGGAACTGCTCGGTGCCGATCATCACCGTCATCGGCATCGGCTTCGCGCTGATCATCTCGGGCGTCGTGGTGACCGAGAGCGTCTTCAACCTGCCCGGCCTCGGCCGGCTCACGGTCGATGCGGTGCTCGCCCGCGACTACCCGGTGATCCAGGCGGTGATCCTGCTCGCCTCGCTCGTCTATGTCGTGGTCAACCTGCTCATCGACATCGCCTATGTGCTGCTCGATCCGAGGATCCGCTACCGATGACCGAGACCACCATCCCGATCGCCCGCGGCGGCAGGCCCTCGGCCTGGCGCAAGGTCGGCGAGGTGCTGGTCTCGAGCCCGCTCGTGATGCTCGCCGCGCTGGTGCTGGCGGTGATCGTGCTCGCCTCGCTCCTCGCGCCGTGGATCGTGCCGCATGACCCCGGCCGGCTCTCGCCGGGGCTGCGGCTGCGCCCGCCCGACGCGACCTACTGGCTCGGCACCGACGCCTTCGGCCGCGACCTCTTCTCGCGCATCGTCATGGGCGGGCGGATCTCGCTTGCCGTCGGCATCGGCGCGGCGATCGTCGCGGTCGCGGCGGGGCTGATCCTCGGCCTGCTCGCCGGCTATGTCCGCTGGCTCGACGCGGTGCTGATGCGCTTCGTCGACGGGCTGATGGCGATCCCCAACATCCTCCTCGCCATCGCCATCGTCGCGCTCTGGGGGGCGGGGCTGATGACCGTGCTCATCGCCATCACCATCCCCGAGATCCCGCGCGTCGTCCGCCTCGTCCGCTCGGTCGTGCTGTCGGCGCGCGAGGAACCCTATGTCGAGGCCGCGATCGCCGCGGGCTCCTCGTCCTGGCTGATCATGCGCCGGCACCTGCTGCCCAACACCGTGGCGCCGCTGATCGTGCAGGGCACCTATATCTGCGCCTCGGCGATCCTTGTCGAGGCGATCCTCTCGTTCCTCGGCGCCGGCATCAACCCCGAGACACCGTCCTGGGGCAACATCATGGCCGAGGGGCGGCTCTTCTTCCAGATCAATCCCGGCATCATCCTCTGGCCTGGCCTCGTCGTCTCGGTCACCATCCTGTCGATCAACCTCCTCGGCGACGCGGTGCGCGACGCGCTCGACCCGCGCATGGCCAAGCGGGGGATCGAGCGGTGAGCGCGCCGGTCCTCGACATCCGGGCGCTGCGCATCGCGCTCGACGGGCGCGCCGACATGGAACTGGTCAAGGGCCTCGACCTGACCATCCAGCCCGGCGAGACGATGTGCCTCGTCGGCGAGTCGGGCTCGGGCAAGTCGATCTCGGCGCTCGCCGTGATGGGGCTCCTGCCGAAGGTGCTGCAGGTCACCGGCGGCGAGATGCATCTTCTCGGCGAGCCCATTCACAAGGCCTCGGTCCAGCGGCTGCGCAAGCTGCGCACCACGGCGATGTCGATGATCTTCCAGGAGCCGATGACCGCGCTCAACCCCGTCGCCCGCGTCGGCCGGCAGATCGACGAGGTGCTGGAGGCGCATTCGAAGCTCGGCCCGCGCGCACGCAAGCGCCAGGTGCTGGAGATGATGGAGGCGGTGCACCTGCCCGAGGTCGAGCGCATCTACCGCTCCTACCCGCACCAACTCTCGGGCGGGCAGCGCCAGCGGATCATGATCGCCATGGCGCTGATCATGCGCCCGCAACTGCTGATCGCCGACGAGCCGACGACCGCGCTCGACGTCACCACGCAGGCGCAGATCCTGTCGCTGATCCGCGAGCTGCGCGAGAAGCAGGGCACCGCGGTCCTGTTCATCACCCACGACATGGGCGTCGTCGCCGACATCGCCGACAACGTCACCGTTCTGAAGCTGGGCGAGGTGATGGAGGCGCAGCCGACCGAACAGCTCCTGCGCCATCCGAGGACCGACTACACGCGGGAGCTCCTGCAGGCGGTGCCCAGCCACGTGCCGCGCCCGCCGCGCGCCGACAGCGCCGCACCGGTCGTGCTGCGCACCGAGAAGCTGAACAAGGTCTATGTCGAGGGCGGCTGGCTGTCGAAGGGACGCGAGACGCATGCGGCGAAGGACGTGACGCTGAGCCTGTGCAAGGGCCGCACGCTCGGCATCGTCGGCGAATCGGGCTCGGGCAAGTCGACGGTGGCGCGCTGCATCATGCGGCTGATCGACCCGAGTTCGGGCGTGATCGAGATCGGCGGCACCGACATCGCGACGCTGCCCCCGCGGGAGCTCAAACCCCACCGGCGCAAGTTCCAGATCGTCTTCCAGGACCCGATGCGCTCGCTCAATCCCCGCATCGAGGTGGGCGAGTCGATCATCGAGGGTCCGCTCAATTTCGGCACACCGCGAAAGAAGGCGCTGGAGCGGGCGCGGGAGCTGATGACGCTCGTCGGCCTGCCGGCCTCGGCCGTGGACCGCTTCCCGCACCAGTTCTCGGGCGGGCAGCGCCAGCGCATCGCCATCGCCCGGGCGCTGGCCATGGACCCCGAGGTTCTGGTCGCCGACGAGGCGGTCTCGGCGCTCGACGTCTCGGTGCAGGCGCAGGTGCTGCGGCTGATGGCCGACCTGCAGGAGAAGCTCGGCCTCGGCATCCTCTTCATCACCCACGACCTCGGCGTCGCGGCGCAGATCTGCGACGACGTGATCGTCATGCAGCGCGGGCTCGTCGTCGAATACGGGCCCGCCGGGCAGGTCCTCTCGACCCCGCAGCATCCCTACACCAAGGCCCTGATCGAGGCCGCCCCCGGCCGGCACTGGGACTTCGCCCATTTCCGCCCCTTCCCCGAGAGCAGACAGGACGCCTGAACGCATGGACCCGATCGACCTTCCCTTCGACGCCGACGAGATGCTGGCCGGGCTGCGCGCCTGGGTGGAATGCGAAAGCCCGACCTGGGACGCGGCGGCGGTCAACCGGATGCTCGATCTCGCCGCGCGGGA
>SLPP01000400.1 GCA_007131945.1 Paracoccaceae bacterium
GCAGCCCGCCCGCGGCTGTCAAGCGGCGCGGGCCTTCTCGGCGAGGTCGCGGGCGATGGCGAAGGCGCCGCGCAGCTTCTCCTTCTCGTCCGACCAGTCGCGGCGGACGATGACCTTGTTGTCGCGGATCCTGGCCAGTTGATCCTGCGCATGAAGAAACTCTACCAACCCCCTGGGATTGGGGAACTTGTCCAGGTGGAACTGGATCGTCGCGCCCTTCGGGCCGGCATCGAGCCGGGCGATATGGGCGCGCTTGCACATTGCCTTGATGCGCACCACGACAAGGAGCGTGTTGACCTCCTTCGGCAGCGGGCCGAAGCGGTCGATCAGTTCGGCGGCGAAACCCTCGAACTCGACCTTCCTCTCCAGCGAGGCCAGCCGTCGGTAGAGGCCGAGGCGGACATCGAGGTCGGGCACGTAATCCTCGGGGATCAGGACCGGCACACCGAGATTGATCTGCGGCGCCCATTGCCCGTCGGAGAGATCGGCGAGATCGCCCGCGCGCAACCGGCTGATCGTCTCTTCCAGCATCTGCTGGTAAAGCTCGTAGCCGACCTCGCGGATATGGCCCGACTGTTCCTCGCCGAGGATGTTGCCGGCGCCGCGCAGGTCCATGTCCTGGCTGGCGATGGTGAAACCGGCGCCGAGGCTGTCGATCGAGCCGAGGAGCTTCAGCCGCCGTTGCGCCTGCGGGGTGAGCGGCGTGCGTGGCTTCGTCGTCAGGTAGCAATAGGCGCGGGTCTTCGAGCGGCCGACCCGGCCGCGGATCTGGTAGAGCTGCGCCAGCCCGAAGAGGTCGGCGCGGTGCATGATCATCGTGTTGGCGCGCGGGATGTCGAGGCCGGATTCGACGATGGTCGTGGCCAGCAGCACGTCGTACTTGCCGTCGTAGAAGGCGTTCATGCGGGTGTCGAGCTCGCCCGCCGCCATCTGGCCATGCGCGACCAGCACCGAGACCTCGGGGACGTGGTCGCGCAGGAAATCCTCGATCTCGGGCAGGTCCCTGATGCGGGGGACGACGAAGAAGGACTGCCCGCCACGGAAGCGCTCGCGCAGGAGCGCGTCGCGGATCGTGACGGTGTCGAACTCGCTGACATAGGTGCGGATCGCGAGCCGGTCGATCGGCGGCGTGGCGATCAGCGAGAGGTCGCGGACGCCCGAGAGCGAGAGCTGCAGCGTGCGCGGGATGGGCGTCGCGGTGAGCGTGAGCACGTGGATGTCCGAGCGCATCTCCTTCAGGCGTTCCTTGTGGGCGACGCCGAAATGCTGCTCCTCGTCGATGACGAGGAGGCCGAGATTGCGGAACTTCACCGATTTGGCCAGCAGCGCATGCGTGCCGATGACGATGTCGACCGTGCCGTCGGCGAGCCCTTCGCGGGTGGCGGCGGCCTCCTTCGCACCCACGAAGCGCGAGAGCTGGCGGACGTTGAGCGGGAAGCCGCGGAAACGGTCGGCAAAGGTGTTGTGATGCTGCCGCGCGAGCAGCGTCGTCGGCGCGATCACCGCCACCTGCAGGCCCGACATGGCGGCGACGAAGGCCGCGCGCATCGCCACCTCGGTCTTGCCGAAGCCGACATCGCCGACGATCAGCCGGTCCATCGGCCGGCCGCGGTCAAGATCGGCGAGCACCTCCTCGATGGCGCGCATCTGGTCCTCGGTCTCGGCATAGGGGAAGCGCGCGGCGAAGGCGTCCCACATCCCCTCGGGCGGCTCGAGCGCCGGCGCCTTGCGCAACTCGCGCTCGGCGGCGACGCGGATCAGCCGGTCGGCGATCTCGCGGATGCGCGCCTTCAGCTTCGCCTTCTTCGCCTGCCAGGCGCCCGAGCCGAGGCGGTCGAGGAGCCCCTCCTCGTGGCCGAAGCGGGAGAGCAGCTCGATGTTCTCGACCGGCAGGTAGAGCCGGTCGCCGCCGGCATATTCCAGCGCCAGGCATTCGTGCGGCGCGCCCATCGCGGCGATCGTCTCGAGCCCGGTATAGCGGCCGACCCCGTGATCGACATGCACGACCAGGTCGCCGGGGCTGAGCGCCTGCGCCTCGGTGAGAAAGTTCTCGGCCCGGCGCTTGCGGCGGGGGCTGCGCACGAGGCGTTCGCCGAGGATGTCCTGTTCCGAGATCACCGCCAGATCGGGGGTGACAAAGCCGCGGTCCAGCGGCCAGACGGCGAGATGCGCGGCGCCGGTGCCGGCGATCCCGCCTGCGTCGGCGAGCGGCGCGGCATCGGTCAGCCCGTGCTCCTCCAGAAGCGCCGAAAGCCGGTCACGCGCGCCTTCGGACCAGGAGGCCAGCACGACCGCGCGAACCTCGCGTTCTTTCTCAACATAATCGCTCAGTGAATTGAATATGTTTACATTATCTTGTTGTCTCTCGGAGGTGAAATCGCGTCCGGCGCGGCCCTGCGCGTCCAGAACGCCCGGCCCGGGCGGCTGGGCCAGGGGCGAAAGCTGGATCACGCGCAAGGGGTCCAGCGCCGCCCGCCACGCCGCCTCGTCGAGATAAAGGAGGCCCGGCGGCGCCGGCTTGTAGACGGTATCGACCCGGCCGCGCGCGGTGAGCGCCTCGCGCCGGTGGTCGTATTGCTCGGCGATCACCTCCCAGCGGGCGGCGCGGGCAGGCTCGGTCTGGTCGTCCAGCATCACCGAGGCGCCGGGCAGATGATCGAAGAGCGTCTCCAGCCGCGCGTGGAAGAAACCGAGCCAGTGCTCCATCCCCTGCTGCTTGCGCCCGGCGCTCACCGCCTCGTAGAGCGGATCGTCGCTGCCGGCGGCGCCGAATTCGGCGCGGTACGCCTGGCGGAAGCGGGCGATCGCGGGTTCGTCGAGGATCACTTCGGAGGCCGGCGCCAGGTCCAGCCGGTCGAACTTGCCGGTGCTGCGCTGGTTGGCCGGGTCGAAGCTGCGCAATCCGTCGAGGACGTCGCCGAAGAGATCGAGCCGCACCGGCTCGGCCCGGCCCGGCGGGAAGATGTCGATGATGCCGCCGCGGACGGCGAAATCGCCGGGTTCGGTCACCGTCGGGCTCGGCGCGTAGCCCATGCGCGCAAGCCAGGCACGCAGGCCGGCCTCGTCGATCCGCCGACCGACGCTCGCCTGGAACGCGGCCCCGGCGACGATCTCGCGCGCCGGCACGCGCTGCGTGGCGGCGTTGAGCGTCGTCAGCACCACGACCGGCCCGGCGATGCCCTGCGCCAGCGCGGCGAGCGTCGCCATCCGCTGGGCGACGATCTCGGGATTGGGCGAGACGCGGTCGTAGGGCAGGCAGTCCCAGGCCGGGAAGGTGAGGACGGCGAGATCGGGGGCGAAGAAGGCGAGCGCCGCGCGCATCGCGGCAAGCCGCTTGTCGTCGCGCGCGACATGGATTACCGGCGCCCCGGCGCGCGCGGCCTCGCGGCGCAGGAGTTCGGCATCGTATCCCTCGGGCGCTCCGCCGAGCAGGATGCGTTCGCCAGCCATTCCCCGCCCTCTCAGGTACCCAGCACGTTCAACGAGAGATTGTGCCACATGCCCCAGAGCGCGGTGACCAGGATCGACAGCACGCCGATGATCTGGATCTTCAGCCGGTGCCAGGTCAGTCGGCGGGTCAGCGCCTCGGCGCGCGGCCGCTCGGCGCGCAGCCGCGCGGTCAGCCGCAGGCTCAGCGCCATCACGATGGTCAGCGGCACCGCCAAGAGCGACACCGCCTGGGCGAACTCGATCCGGTACCAGAAGCCGAGAAGCGAGACCACGGTGAGCAGCCCGGCCCACAGGCCCACCAGCCAGACCCCGCCCGAGGTGAAGATCCGCGTCCGCCGGCGCAACTGGAGCTCGACCATCGCCTCGAGATCCGCCATCGCCGCCCCGCCCTGCCGGCGGGCGCGCAGGACCATGTCGAAGGGCACGCCGATGACGTAATGCGAGGCGACCGACCAGGTGACGGCGAGCACGATCCAGAACCAGAGGTTCGAGAACGACCTCAGGTCAATCAGCGTGAACACACTGTCGTATAGGCCCAATGCGGCAACTCCGGCACGTGAAGCCCCTACCTAGCGCCCGACGCGCACCGGGCCAAGGCCCCAGTCGCACCATCGGCGGGCTTGAGATCGCGGCCTGCGCATGGCACCACCACCGCGAGCCAGGAGGAGCCGCGATGCCCGTTCACACCCCCGCCCCCTACCCCGCCGCGCGCCTGCGGCGGCTGCGCCGGACCGCCGCCCTGCGCGATCTCGTCGCCGAGCATCGCCTGGCCCCCGCCGACCTGATCTGGCCGGTCTTCATCCGCGAGGGCGAGGGGGTCGAGGAAGCGGTCCCCTCGATGCCCGGCGTCGCCCGGCTCTCGCTCGACATGCTGCGCCGGAAGGCGGAGGCGGCGCATGCGCTCGGCATCACCACGATCTGCCTCTTTCCCTATACCGCGCAGGAGCTGCGCACCGAGGACTGCGCCGAGGCCTGGAACCCCGAGAACCTGACCAACCGCGCCATCCGGATGCTGAAGGCGGACCTGCCGGGGCTCAGCGTGATGACCGACATCGCGCTCGATCCCTACAACATCAACGGCCATGACGGCTTCGTGGTCGAGGGCGAGATCGTCAATGACGAGACGGTCCAGGCCCTGGTGAAGATGGCGCTGGCCCAGGCCGAGGCCGGGGCTGACATCCTGGGACCGTCCGACATGATGGACGGCCGCATCGGCGCGATCCGGCTGGCGCTGGAGAGCGCGGGGCACAGGGGCGTCGCGATCCTGTCCTATGCGGCGAAGTTCGCCTCCGGCTTCTACGGGCCGTTCCGCGACGCGGTCGGCGCCTCGGGGCGGCTCGTCGGTGACAAGAAGACCTACCAGATCGACCCCGCCAACCGCGCCGAGGCGCTGCGCTGCATCGCCCGCGACCTCGACGAGGGCGCCGACATGGTGATGGTCAAACCGGGCATGCCGTATCTGGATATCTGCCGGGCGGCAAAGGACGAATTCGGCCTGCCGGTCTGCGCCTACCAGGTCTCGGGCGAATACGCGATGCTGCAGGCGGCGGCGCAGATGGGCTGGCTCGACGGCGAGAAGGTGATGCTGGAGAGCCTGCTCGCGTTCAGGCGCGCGGGCTGCGACGCGATCCTGACCTATTTCGCGCCCGAGGCGGCGCGCGCCCTGCGCGGCTGAGCCGCGGCACCCGGTCGCCGATCCGCCACAACAAATGGTGACAAGGCGCGCGGCAACCCCTATAGTTGCCGGTCATGAACGGGGCGTGCGCCAAGACCCCGCCATCAACCATGAGGCAGAGCATGTCCGACTTCTCCCGCAGAG
Organism: Paracoccaceae bacterium; assembly: GCA_007131945.1. Classification (GTDB taxonomy): domain Bacteria; phylum Pseudomonadota; class Alphaproteobacteria; order Rhodobacterales; family Rhodobacteraceae; genus Pararhodobacter. The sequence goes on from SLPP01000400.1 coordinate 5,270, forward strand.
CGCTGCTGGCCGGCGGTGCCGTCACGCTTGCGCTTTCCGCCTGCGGCAACCCCGTGGGCAGTTTCAACGCCGACCGGCTGGATGCCCGCGTCGATGCCACCCGCGACTTCCTGAAGTCCAACTATCCCGACCTGGAGCCGCTCTTCCGCAACGCCAACGGCATCCTCTACATGCCGCTGGTGAGCGAGGCCGGGCTCTTCGTCGGCGGCGCCTACGGCCAGGGGGCGCTGCGCATCAACGACGTAACCGTCGACTACTATTCGGCCACCCGCGCCAGCCTCGGGCTGCAGATCGGGGCGCAGCAATACGCGCATGTGCTGTTCTTCATGACGCCGCAGGCGCTCGCCGATTTCCGCGCCTCCGAGGGCTGGGCGGCCTCGGCCGACATCCGCTACGCGGTGCCCGAACGCGGCGCCGCCGCAGGGGTCGAGACGACGGCGCTGTTCTCGCCGGTGATCGCGGTGGTCTTCGGCCAGTCGGGGCTGATCGCCGGCGCCTCGCTCGCCGGGGTGCGCTATACCCGCATCATCCCCTGAGGCGATTCCAGGGGCGACCGCCGCGGCGCGGCCGGCGCCTCACCCCTCGCGGTCCATGACCCAGACCGGGTTCGACACGGTCACGCCCAGCGTGGCCATGCCGCCGCTGCCGTCGAAGGTGCCCGGGAAGACGGCATAGGCACCCGGCGCCGGGTTGGGGATCAGGATCCCCGGATGCAACCCCTCGAAATCGTCGTTGCACCACAGCGTCCCGTCGGGTCCGACCACCGCCAGCGTGCCGTCGGCATCGGCGACCATGTAGATCATCAGCTGCGGCAGCCCCTCACCCGCCTCGATGACCAGGTCGGGCCGGGTCGGGGCGATGTAGCCGGCGCATTCGTCGCCCAGGCCAAAGGCCTCGAAATCGCTTCGCGGCACGTCGAAGACCACGCGCGGGTCGGGGCGGGTCATCGGCCCGAAGGCCAGCCGCGCGACCGCCGGATCGGCGTCGGCGTTCAGCGTCTCGGGCGCGGGGGTCTGCGCCTCGTCCCAGTTCGGCGCGCCGTCGGCGGCGAAGAGCGCGTAGATCCCCTCGGCGCCCTGCGCGAAGGCCCCGACATGGATGTGGTAGTCCCCGGCCAGCGGCTCGTCGAAGGTGACAGCCGGGTTGATCCCGAACGTGTCGTCGTCGCACAGCCAGGTCCCGTCGGGGCCGCGCACGGCGATGACCAGGTCGGTGGGCGAGACCGCGTAGAGCGACAACTCCGAGCCCGGATCGGCGACCGAAAGGATGACATCGGGGGCATCGGCGCCGACATGGCCGGCGCAGTACATCCCGGGCACCAGTGCATCGGCCGGGTCGGTGGCGACGATGGCGGCGGTGGCCAGGTGCTGGCCGCGCGGCGCCCGGCGCGGGTCGTGCGTGACATAGCCCATCCGCGGCGGGCCGCCCGCCGCCTCGGCGCCCGGTTCGCCGAATTGCGGTCCGCCCTGCGCGGCGTATAGATCGTAGAGATCGCCCCCCATGCCCTGCCCGAAGGTGCCGACGAAGATCGCGTAGTCGCCTTCGGGCGCGTTGTCGAAGGTCACCGCCGGGTTCAGCCCGTAGGTGTCGTCGTTGCACAGGACCCGCCCGTCGGGCGCCGCCACCGCCAGCGTCAGGTCGCGCTCGGACATGGCGAAGACGCTCAGCCGGCGCTCCGGCGCCTCGAGGCTCAGCACCGCGTCCGGCGCGTCGAGCCGGCTGTAGCCCGGACAGTAATCCGGCGCCAGCGGGGCCATCGGCTCTTCCGGGAAGAGCCGCCCCCCGGCGACGAGGATCTGGCGCCCGGTCTCGGCCGTGGCGGTGAAGCGATGCGCGCCCGCGCGCGGCGCGCCGAGCTGCGCCAGGTCGAGCCCGGTGAGCTCGATCGCCGCGACCGCGCGCTCGGCGGCGATGATCCTGGCGTCGATCTCCGACCCCTCCTCGGCGCCCGCCCAGACCCGGTAGCGCCCCGGCGCGGCCCCGGCGATCCGGGCCACGGCCAGCCCGGCGCCTTCGGCATGGGCGCAGCGAAAGAGCCCGTCGGGGGTTTCCACCACCAGGCTGACCAGCCCCTCGCCATGCGCGGTGAAGGCCAGCGTCTCGAAACGCGCGTCGAGCTCGAAGAGCGCCGCCGCCTCGCCGGCGACATGGCCGCGACAGCCGCGGACATAGCTTGCCGCCGGCTCGACCGCGGTGCCGAACTGGCGCACGCCCACCCGCGTCTCGGCGAACATGTCGGCCGGTGCCGCGAGTTCGACCGCGAACCCCGCCTGCTGCGCATGCAGGGCGCCGGCGGCAAGGAGCAGGCTGGCCGCGGCCAGCGCCGGCGGCAGGGCAGATCTGGAAGGTTTCGGCATGGGGGACCTCGGTCTCGCGCGCGGTGGTGCCGCGTGGTCACAGACTGCCCCTTTGCCCGGCGCCGGTCAATCGGAATGACCGGCGCGGCTGGACTGGCAGGCGGGGCGGGCTTGCGCTAAACGGGGCGAGGCGCCGTCTCCGGGCGCGTGGAACGGAAACGACCGATGGCGCGGATCCTCATCACCTCGGCACTGCCCTATATCAACGGGATCAAGCACCTGGGCAACCTGGTGGGCAGCCAGCTGCCGGCCGATCTCTATGCTCGCTACATGCGTGCCCGCGGCCACGAGGTGATGTTCATCTGCGCCACCGACGAGCACGGCACGCCGGCCGAGCTTGCAGCCGCGAAGACCGGCGAGCCGGTCGCCGAATACTGCGCCCGGATGCACCAGGTCCAGTCCGACCTCGCGCACGGGTTCCGGCTCTCCTTCGACCATTTCGGCCGCTCCTCGAGCCCGCAGAACCACCGCCTGACCCAGCATTTCGCCAGCCGGTTGCGCGCCAACGGGCTGATCGTCGAAGTCAGCGAGAAGCAGGTCTACTCGCCCGCCGACGGCCGCTTCCTGCCCGACCGCTACATCGAGGGAACCTGTCCGAACTGCGGCTACGAACGCGCCCGCGGCGACCAGTGCGAGAACTGCACCAAGCAGCTCGACCCGACGGACCTGATCAACCCGCGCTCGGCCATCTCGGGCTCGACCGAGCTCGAGGTGCGCGAGACGAAGCATCTCTACCTGCGCCAGTCGGCGATGCGCGGGAAGCTCGACGCCTGGATCGACAGCCAGACCGACTGGCCGGTGCTGACCACCTCGATCGCCAAGAAATGGCTGCATGACGGCGACGGGCTGCAGGACCGCGGCATCACCCGCGACCTCGACTGGGGAATCCCGGTCAGGGACGGCGAGAACGACTGGCCCGGCATGGAGGGCAAGGTCTTCTACGTCTGGTTCGACGCGCCCATCGAATACATCGCCGCCACCGCCGAATGGGCCGAGGCGCAGGGGCTCGACGATGCCGCCTGGCAGCGTTGGTGGCGCACCGACAGGGGCGCGGAAGACGTGCGCTACGTGCAGTTCATGGGCAAGGACAACGTGCCGTTCCACACGCTCAGCTTCCCGGCGACGCTGATGGGCTCGGGCGAGCCGTGGAAGCTGGTGGATTACATCAAGAGCTTCAACTACCTCAATTACGACGGCGGCCAGTTCTCGACCAGCCAGGGCCGCGGCGTCTTCATGGACCAGGCACTGGAGATCCTGCCCTCGGACTACTGGCGCTGGTGGCTGCTGAGCCACGCGCCGGAAAACAGCGACAGCGAGTTTACCTGGGAGAATTTCCAGGCCTCGGTGAACAAGGACCTCGCCGATGTCCTGGGCAATTTCGTCAGCCGGGTGACCAAGTTCTGCCGCTCGAAATTCGGCGAGGCGGTGCCCGAGGGCGGCGTCTGGGGCGCGCGCGAGGCGGCGCTGGCGCAGGCGCTCGAACGCCGGGTCGCGGCCTATGCGGCGCAGATGGAGGCGATGGAGGTGCGCAAGTCGGCCGCCGAGTTGCGCGCGATCTGGGTACTGGGCAACGAATACCTGCAGGAGGCCGCGCCCTGGGCCACCTTCAAGACCGACCCCGACACCGCGGCAATGCAGATCCGGCTCGCGCTCAACCTGATCCGGCTCTACGCGGTGCTCTCGCGCCCCTTCATCCCCGATGCCGCTTGGACGATGATGGCCTCGCTCTATTGCGAGGACTGGAGCTGGCCCGAGGCGGCGAGCGAGGCACTGACGGTGCTGCCCTCGGGCCAGGCCTTCACCGTGCCCGAGGTGCTCTTCGCCAAGATCACCGACGCCGCGCGCGAGGACTGGGCCGCCCGCTTCGCCGGCGCCCGCGGCTGAGACCGGCGCGCGGGTCGCGGCGCGGACCGGCTGCGCGGCCCGAGCCGATCGGAGCGGATCAGGCCGTTTCCGCCAGCCGGCGCAGGTTCGCGCGCGCGGGCTGGCTGTGCCGCGCGAGCGTCGCCATCGACGTGGTCAGCTGCGGGTCGTCCGCATATGCCTCGAGGCCGCGCAGGATGTTCAGCCGGCTTGCCCGCGTGAAGGCGCCGATATCGGGCTCGCCTTTCCACTCCGACTCGGCCAGCATCGCGTTCAGCCGCACCGTGACCCAGTCGCGCGCGGCGCTCGGCAGCATGCAGGGCGGACAGAGGCGGTTCTTCTCGGCCAGCTCCGCGCGCGTCGCCTCGACATAGGCGGTGATCGCGGCGTTGAAGCAGGTCAGGCCGAACCACAGGCACTGGACGGTGATGCGTCCCTCCTCGAAGACCGGCCGCGTCGGGCGCCGCGTCAGGGCGCCGGCGGTGCAGTCGATATGCAGATGCGCGGGACCGGTCGGGACGGAGCCGTCCTGCATCTCGATCCGTGCCGGCGTGACGGCGGTGACGTAGCCGGCGCGCACCACCTGCGTGACGCGGCGCATCTGGTCGCGCTCGGCCCTGCTGGTCAGCGCCCCGCGATAGGTGCCCGGCGTCACCTCCGGGTCGAGCGCCGCGAACAGCCCGGCCGCCTGCAGGCGTCGGAACAGGTCATCCATGTCCCGCGCCTGCGCCACCGCTTCGGTGCTGCGCGCGGCGCAGGCGATGGCCCGCGGCGCGAGGCCGAGCGCCTGCAGACAGCTGCGGTCGCTGAGCCAGGCGTCGCGCGGCCGGATCCAGCGGATGCAGCCGGGGGCGACCCCGTGGTCGAGCAGCCATAGGACCGTGTCCATCGCGGTCTTGCCGGCGCCGATGACCGTGTAGCCGCTCGGCGCCCCGTTGATGCCGGGCAGGGCATTGGGCGGGATCACCCGCATCCCCGGCGCCACCTCGAAGGGCGGCGGGCGGTGGGCGGGGATCGCGGCCTCGAGATAACGCGCATCGACCACGGCCCGCCGCGCCCGGATGCGGCAGGTGCGGCCGGTCGGCCGCGAGAGCGCCAGTTCCGCGCCGTCTTCCGTCCCCCGATGATCGTGAAGCGAGAGGAACCGCACGCGCCCCGTCGGCAGCATCCGCTCGAGCAGCACGCGCTCGTAATAGGCGCAGATCTCGGCCGCGCTGGCGCGCTCGTAATAGCCGGCATTCCACCCCTCGGCCTCGATCATGTCCCGCCCCAGCGGCATCGACTCCACCCCGTAGATCGCCGAGGGCTGGTGCAGGCGCACGAAGGGATAGGCGTCGAGCCAGTGCCCGCCGGGCGCGTGGCGACGGTCGAGCAGGACGATATCGCAGCCGGAGTGCCGCAATAGCGTGTCGACGAAGGCCATCCCGGTCGCCCCGGCGCCGATCACCAGGTAGTCGGTCTCGATCTCCTCCGAAAGGCTGCGGTTGGGTGCCATGCCGAATCTCTCCTCCTCCGGCCGCATCGCCTCGTCCCGCCGCGGATCGGCGACGCAGGCGCCGCGCTCAAGCCTCGATCCGGAACCCCGGCGCGACCCGCGCCTCGGTCGGGATGACGAAGACTTCGATGACCTTCGCCGCGGAGGGGCCTTCGTGAAGCGCCCGGACCATGGCGTCGACCGCCGAGGCCGGCCCCGCCAGCACGGCATCGACCGACCCGTCGGGCCGGTTGCGCACCCAGCCCGAGGGCCCCAGCGCCTGCGCCCGCTTGCGCGTCCAGGCCCGGAACCCGACGCCCTGGACGCGGCCCGTCACGATGACGTGCCGCGCTGTCGTCATATCGTCTGGTCCCTCCATCGCGCGCGCCCCCGGATCAC
>SLPP01000227.1 GCA_007131945.1 Paracoccaceae bacterium
CGCTGCCCCCCGGACCCCCCGGCGCGGCGCCCCGTCCGCAGCGATCGCGGCCGAGGGTCGCATCGGGTTTGTAAAATCGTTGACTCGTCGCGCGGATTTCCACCCCGCCGCGCCGTGCCTCGGGTAATAGGCAGGCCATCCCCCTCCAGCCACCCCGTTTTCCGACCGTTCCGGGGCTCCAGACAGGTTAAGAAAGCGTGTAGATTTTCATGATTTACAATTTATATCAACGTCTTGCATGGCAGTGCGCAATTTGCGCAGGTCTCGCGCCGTTTTCCGCGCTGCGCCGCCGCCTTAGTCCTGCCGCCGGACCAGTCGGAAAAGCCCCGCCCCGCTGACCGAGACCGCGAAGATCGCCGCCGCCGCCGTCACGATGCTGGGTCCCGCCGGCGTGTCGAGGCGCAGCGACATCGCCAGCCCCGAGACCACCGCGACCCAGCCGAAGACCACGGCGAGCCCCGCCATCCCCTCGGGCGAGCGGGCATAGACCCGCGCCGCCGCCGCCGGCACGATCAGCATCGCCGCGATCAGGAGCGCCCCGACCACGCGCAGCGAGGCGGCAACCACCAGCGCCAGCGCCAGCGTCAGCACCAGCCGCTCGAAATCCGGCCGGATGCCGCTGCTCTGCGCCAGTTCCTCGCTGATCGTCGCCGTCAGAAGCCCGCTCCAGCGCCACAGTACCAGCCCCAGCACCGCCGCCGCCCCGCCCCCGATCACCCACAGCTCGGACCAGCTCACGGTCAGGATGTCGCCGAACAGGAACGCGGTCAGATCGACCCGCACCCGCGGCAGGAAGGACACCGCGACGAGCCCCAGCGCCAGCGCCGAATGCGCCAGCACGCCCAGCGTCGTGTCCATCGCCCAGCCGCGCCCGGCCAGCGTCGAGACCAGCACCGCCATCGCCAGCGCCGTGATCAGCGTGCCGATGAAGATCGAGATCGAGAAGGCCAGCGCCAGCGCCACGCCAAGGATCGCCGCATGCGCCGTCGCATCGCCAAAATAGGCCATCCGCCGCCAGATGACGAAGCAGCCGAGCGGCCCGGCGGCGAGAGCCACCATCATCCCCGCAACCAGCGCGCGGAGCATGAAGTCGTCAGGCATCATGATCGCTGTGCTCGTGCGCCGTGGCGTGGGCGGGATGGTCGTGCCCATGGTCGTGATCGTGCCGATAGAGCGCCAGCGCCCCGCCCGTTCCCAGCCCGAAGAGCGCCCGGTATTCCGGCGCCGCCGAGACCGCGCTGGGTGTACCCTGGCAGCAGATATGGCCGTTGAGACACAGGACCCGGTCCGACGCGCTCATCACCACGTGAAGGTCGTGGCTGACCAGCAGGATCGCGCAGCCAAACTCCTGCCGAACATCCTCGATCAGCCGGTAAAAGGCGGCGATTCCCGGCTGGTCCAGGCCCTGCGTCGGCTCGTCCAGCGCCAGGAGCTGCGGCCGCCCGGCCAGCGCACGCGCCAGCAGCACCCGCTGGAACTGCCCACCCGAGAGCGTCGCCATGGGCCGCGCGCCAAGCCCCGGCACGCCGACCCGCGCGAGAAGAGCGTCGATCGCGTCGCGACCGAGCGGCTGGGCGAGGGTGAGAAAGCGCGCCACCGTCAGCGGCAGGCTGGGGTCCAGGTGCAGCCGCTGCGGCACATAACCGACGCGGAGCCCCGGCGCCCGCGTGGCGCGCCCTGCCACGGGCGCGACCATGCCGAGCGCGGCCTTCAGGAAAGTGGACTTTCCCGACCCGTTCGGCCCGACGATCGTGACAATCTCGCCCGCTTCGAGCACGAAATCGATGTCGCGCAGCACCGGCGGGGCGGCGCCGTAGCCATACGATACGCCGGCCATCCGGATCAGCGCTTCGCTCACGTCGCGGCCCCGTCCGGGATGGCCCCCTCGCGGCAGTCGGGGCAAAGGCCGCTCGCCTCCAGACTCGTCCGCTCGACCTCGAAACCGGCGCGGCGGGCATCGCTCACAAGTGTCGCGCGCAGATGCTCGGCATGCACTTCCTCGACCCGCTTGCAGTTTCGGCAGATCAGGAAGGCGGCGTGATGATGCTCGCCCGGATGGCTGCAGGCGGTGAAGGCGTTGATCCGACGCAGACGGTGGACCAGCCCGTGCTCGACCAGGAAATCGAGCGCCCGGTAGGCAACCGGCGGCTGGCTGCCGAATCCGTCAGCAGCCAGCCGGGCCAGCACGTCATAGGCACCCAACGCGCCCGGCGTCTCGAGCAGGATCTCCAGCGTGCGGCGCCGCACCGGGGTCAGCCGCAGGCCCTGCCCCTGCAAAAGGCTTTCAGCCCGGTCGATCGCGGCGGCGACGGGTGTGGGCAATTTGCGGGCGCCGGTACTGTGTGGAGCGGACTCGGTCATCTGCGGTCTTTCGGGTGAAACGCTTCGTTCGGGCCGGTCGGGATTACCGGGCTGTTGACATGTGATAATATAACTTTTAGGTCCACGACACCACCCGTCGACCAATGGAGATGCCCCCATGCGTTACCGCAGCTTGCGCCGCAGCACCAGTCTCGCCGCACTCGTCCTCGCCTTCGGTCAGATGCCCGCCTGGGCGGATACGCCTGCCGTGGTCACCGAAATGCCGGTGACGCATTCGCTGGTCGCCATGGTGATGGGAGACCTTGCCGAGCCGGTCCTGCTTCTCGATCGCGGCGCCGATCCGCATTATTTCCAGCTGCGCCCCTCGCAGGCCCGCGCCGTCGCGCAGGCCGGGCTGGTGGTCTGGATGGGCCCGCAAATGACCCCCTGGATGGAGCGCGCGATGGCCGCGCTGTCGGAAGGCGAGGCGCTGGAGCTGCTGGCAGTCGAGGAGATCACCCTGCAACCCTATCAGACGTCGCGCCTGACCGGCGAAGCGGCAGCGCATGCGCATACCCACGATCACGGGCACGGCCA
>SLPP01000295.1 GCA_007131945.1 Paracoccaceae bacterium
CGCGCGTCCCCGACCTCGACGCGCGCGCCCCGGCGGCCCCGGACCTCTCGGTCAACCAGTTCGGGATCGGGCGGGAGTTGTTCGCGCTCTTCCGGCAGCAGGCCGCCGCCGCGACCGAGGGCGCCTCGCCGCTCTTCTGACCCCTTGCCGGGCGTCCCGGCCAAAGTTATGCAAACGTATAACAAGAGGGCGCGATGCAGCAGTTGAATTCAGGATCCGAGGGCGGCAACAAGCATGCCGGAGGCCCGCGATGAGCGCGCGCCGCTCCTTCCAGCGCGCCGGCGAAGTGGCCCGGCGCGCGGCGCTGATCGACGCGACTAAATACCTGATCGCCGAGGGCGGACCGGAGGCCGCCACCGTGCGCGCCATCGCCGCGCGCGCCGGCGTCACGCCAGGCCTGATTCGGCACTATTTCTCGACCAAGGAGGACCTCGTTGCCGCGACGCACGAATCGCTGATGACGGGCCTGACCGAGGCTGCCGCCGCGCGCCTCGACGAGTTGCCCGACGACCCGATTGCCCGGCTGCGCGGGTTCATCGCCGCCAGTGTCTCGCCGCCGGTGACCGGTCCGCGGGCGATGGCGCTCTGGGCTGCGGCGATGCAACTGGTGCCGCGCGACGCAGCGATGCGCCGGGTGCATGCAGCGACCTATCTCGCCTTTCGCGAACGGCTGGAGGGGCTGATCTCCGATGCTTTGCGTGCGGCCGGCCGGCCCGTCGACTCGGCCACGATCCGCGCCCATGCCATCGCCGGCAACGCGCTGATCGACGGGCTGTGGATTGAGGCCGCAGCACTTCCCGATCACTTTTTCAACATCGACCTGCCGGCGCTGGCGCTCTCCGCCTTCTCCCGCCTGCTCGATCTGCCGCTGGAGGAATGACATGCGCTATGCCCCGATCACCGACCGTCTGGCCCGGCTCGGCTCGGAAAAATGGGTGCTCCATGCCGCCGCCCAGGCACGGCGCGCGCGCGGCGAGGAGGTGATCAACCTCACCATCGGCGAGCCCGATGTCCCGACGTCGCCGGAGTTGATCGCCGCCGCCGCCCGTGCCATGCAGGCCGGCCGCACCGGCTATTCGAACGGCCGCGGTGATGCTGGCCTTCTGAATGCCTTGTCAGATAGATACACGTCGTACCTTCGGCGGGACATAAACCCCGATCGTTTCCTTTGTCTGCCCGGCACGCAGACCGCGCTCTACCTTGCTTTCGCCGTGATCTGCGAGCCGGACTGCGAGGTGATCCTCGGCGATCCGATGTACGCGACCTACGAGGCGCTGATCCGCGCCTCGGGTGCGACGCCCGTGCCGGTCGCGCTGCGGCCCGAGGCGGGCTTCCGCCTGCAGGCCGCGGATGTCGCGCGCCGGATCACCCCGGCGACGCGCGCGATCTTTCTCAACACGCCGCACAATCCCACCGGCGCCGTGCTGGCGCCCGAGGATCTGTCGGCGATCTGCGACCTCGCGGCGCGCCACGATCTCTGGGTCGTCTCGGACGAGGTCTATCAGGACCTCACCCATGACGGCGTCGCCTTCACCTCGGCGCTGCACGATTCCACCTTCGAGGATCGCGTGATCGTCGCCGCCTCGATCTCGAAATCGCACGCCGCGCCGGGCTTCCGGTCGGGTTGGCTCTGCGCCTCCGAAGCCTTCTGCCGCCGGGCGCTGCCGGTCTCCGAAACCATGCTCTTCGGCTCGCAGCCGTTCATCGCCGACATGACCGCCGAGGCCCTGCGCGCTCCGCCCGACACCGCCCGCGCCATGGCCGAACGCATGTCCCGCCGCGCCCGGCTGATCCAAGCCCGGCTCGACGGCGTGGCGGGGCTGCGCGTGCATGTCCCGCAGGCGGGGATGTTCGCGCTGCTCGACATCCGCGCGCTATCGGTGGATTCGCAGGCCTTCGCCCTGGCGTTGCTGGAGGCGACCGGAGTCGCCGCGATGCCGGGGGCGTCCTTCGGCCGCGCGCTCGAGGGATGGCTGCGCCTCGCGCTCAACGCGAGCGACGCGGTCACGGAGGAGGCCTGCGCCCGGATCGCCGCGTTCGCGCAGCGGGAAGCGGCATGAGGACCGTCGCGCAACGCCTTGTCGAGTGGCTGAAATCCCTCGATGTCGAGATGGTCTTCGGGATCCCCGGCGTGCACACAATCGAGTTGTATCGCGCGCTCCACGGCTCGAGCATCCGCCATGTCACCGCCCGTCACGAGGCCGGTGCGGGCTTCATGGCCGACGGTTATGCGCGGGTTTCGGGGCGATTCGGCGTGGCGCTGGTGATCACCGGGCCGGGGGTGACGAACATCCTCACGCCGATGGCGCAGGCGCGCGCCGATTCGGTTCCGATGCTGGTGATCTCGGGGGTGAACGCGCGCCCGACACTGGGCAAGGGGCTGGGCCATCTTCACGAATTGCCCGACCAACTCGCCCTGACCGCCAGCCTGGGCCCCGCCTTTCATCTCGATCATGCCGAGGCGCTGCCGGAGATCCTTGCCCGGATGGGCCGGGCGCTGACCTCTGGCCGTGGCGGACCGGTACACCTGCAGATCCCGCTCGACCTGATGGACGCTCCGGTGGCGGCAGTAGAGACAGCGGCAACGACCGTGACGAAGGAGCCGTTGGGTATTGAAAGAGCGAGGGAAATTCTCACCACCTCCGGAAATCCGGTGATCGTCGCGGGTGGCGGGTGTCGCCGGGCGGAGGCGGAGCTGCGCGCCTGCGCCGAGGCCCTGGGCGCGCCGGTCGTCCAGACCGTGAATGCCCGCGGGCTGATGCACGGCCATCCGCTGACCGTCCCGGCAAGCCCCAGCCTCGAGCCGGTGCGCGACCTGATCCGGGGAGCGGACGCGATCCTCGTCGCCGGTTCGGAACTCGGTCCGACCGATTTCGACATGTATGGCGGCGGGTGGC
>SLPP01000276.1 GCA_007131945.1 Paracoccaceae bacterium
ATGCTCGAGGTGCTGGTCGAGGCGCAGAAGCTGGTCGACGAGGGCAAGATCCGCGCACTGGCCCTGTCGAACGAGAGCGCCTGGGGCATGGCCAACTGGATCGCGCTGGCCGAGATGAACGGCCTGCCGCGGCCGGTGAGCGTGCAGAACGAATACTCGCTCCTCTGCCGGCTGGCCGATACCGACCTGGCCGAGCTCTGCGCGCTCGAAAGGGTGCCGCTCCTCGCCTTCTCGCCGCTCGCCGCCGGGCTCCTGACCGGAAAGTATGCCGGCGACGTGATCCCCGACGGCTCGCGCCGCTCTTACCGATCCGATCTGAACGGGCGGATCACGCCGCGCGTCTTCGAGGCGGTCGCGGCCTATCTCGGCCTTGCGCTCGATGCGGAACTGGAGCCGGTGCAGATGGCGCTCGCCTGGTGCCGCAGCCGTCCCTTCCCGGTGATCCCGATCCTCGGCGCGACGACGGCCGAGCAGCTGGCGGTGCACCTGCCGGCGACGGAACTGAGGCTGGAGGGCGACCTGCTGGAGGCGATCGACGCCATCCACCGGGCCCATCCGATGCCCTACTGAGCGCGGGCAGGCGATGCGCGCGATCCTTCCCGCCCTCCTGATCCTGCTTCTCGGCGCCTGCCTGCCGGGCTTCGAGGGCGAAGCCGCGCCGGAGGCGGACACGATCACCGTGACCTCGCTCGATGCCGACGGAGCCGCGGCGCCGGCGCTCGACGCGGGGGCGGAAACCGAGGCGGCGGCGGAGGCGGAAGCCGCGCCCCCGGAGGCGCCCGAAGCGGTGGCCGCGCCGACAGCGCCGCCCGAACCCCCTGCCGTCGCGCCGCCGCCGATCCTCGCGGCGGAGACCCGCGCCTGCGCGGCGCGCGGCGGCACGCTGCAACCGCGCGGCGAGGGCGGGCTCTGGGTCTGCGTGCGCAGCACGCGCGATGCCGGGCGGGCCTGCACGAACGCCACCCAGTGCGAGGGGCTGTGCCTCGCGCGCTCGGGCACCTGCGCCCCGATCGAGCCGCTCTTCGGCTGTCACGAGGTGTTCGACCGGGCGGGCCGGCGCGAGACGCTGTGCCGCGAGTGACCCCGCTCAGCGCGCGCCGAGCGGCGGCAGGCGCGCTTCGATCCGGTCGCGGCTTTCCTCCAGCCAGGGCGGCAGCCTGAGCGTGCGTCCCAGGGCGTCGGCCGGTTCGTCCACCGCGAAGCCGGGCGGATCGGTCGCGATCTCGAAGAGGACGCCGCCGGGTTCGCGGAAATAGACCGATTCGAAATACTGCCGGTCCTTGCGTTCGGTCACGCGCTCGCCGCGGCTGCGCAGCGCCTCGACCAGCGCGTCCTGGTGGGCGCGGTCGCGGGCGCGGAAGGCGATGTGGTGGATGCTGCCGGCGCCCGGCCGCGCCCGCGGCCCGCTCCCGGACCGGCAGAGCTCGATCATCCGTCCGGGCCCCTCGCCCGGCAGCGACAGCCGCAGCCGGTGGCCGTTCGCGCCGCCGATCTCGGGCCCGCTCGCGTAGCCGAAGACCTCGGTCAGGAGCCGCGCCGTCGGCTCGGGATCGGCGAGCCAGAGCGTGGCCCAGGCCAGGCCCTCCGGCCCCTCGACCAGTTCCACCGACAGCCCGTCGGGGTCGCTGACGCACCAGACCGGCGCCCCGAACCGCTCGGCAGCCGTGACCTCGACGCGCGCCGAGGCCAGCGCCTCGAGCCGGGCGCGCGGGTCGGGCGTGGCGAGCGCGACGGCCGAGGCCGCGCCGATGCCGGCCTGCCCGCGGCGCGCATCGGGAAAGGGAAAGAGGGTGAGGATGCTGCCGGGACTGCCCGCGGCATCGCCGAAATAGAGGTGATGGACGCCGGGGTCGTCGAAATTGACCGTGCGCTTGACCAGATGCAGCCCCAGCGGGCCGGCATAGAAGTCGAGAGCGGGTTGCGGCGCGCCGCTGGTGAGCGTGACGTGATGCAGGCCGGGGGTGGACATGGCGCTCTCCTTTCATCCCTGGCAGCAATGTACCGCTCGGCGGCGCGGTCATAAAGGCGCGGTACCGCGCCGGGTCTGCGCGCGGCTGCACGATGCCGCGGATCAGCGGAAGAGCCGCACCGCCAGCAGCATGCGCGCCGCCGCGGTGTAGAGGCAGAGCGCGGCGAAGATCGTGGCGAGGAGGGCGAAGCCGCCGGGAAAGAGGCAGAGCAGCACGAAGAAGGCGATCGTCTCGCTGCCCTCGAGCAGCCCGGCGGAGAAATAGAGCGACTTCACCCCCTGCGCGCCGGTCCGCATCCGCCGCTTCTCGGCGAGGACCGCGAAGCCGAGGAAGGTCGCGCCGTTGACGTAGAAGCTCGCCAGAAGGAAGGCGCCGGCCAGCCCGTTCGCCGCCGGGTCGTGCCAGACGAAGGCGAGCGGGATGATGGCGTAGAAGAGGAAATCCGCGACGATGTCGAGATAGCCGCCGAAATCGCTGATCCCGCGCGCCCGCGCCACCGCGCCGTCGAGCCCGTCGGCGAGACGCGACAGCAGGATCAGCGGCAGCGCGGCGAGGAACTGCCCGAACCCGATGGCGAGCGCCGCCGCGAGCCCGAAGCCGAGCCCCGCGAGCGTAACCCAGTCGGGATGGATGCCGGCGCGCGCCAGGCGCATGCCGGCACGGTCGAGAGGCGGGTCGATCAGCGGGCGCAGATGTCGGTCGAGCACATCCGTGGCGGCTCAGGGGGAGACGGCGCGGATCAGCACCGCGTCGCCATCGGTCAGCTCCAGTGTCCCGTCGAGGTTGCCGCGCCAATGGGTCACGGTTTCGAGCGCGGCCAGAAAGGCGCCCTCGATCTCCATCGCGCGGCCGGGGCAGGCCATGCGCGTGCCCGCGACGGCGCCGACCTCGATCCGGTCGGCGCGCAAGGTCACCGGCCCGGTGTACCGGTTGCAGCCCGAATTGCCGGCGATCCGGCCATCGGCGAAGTCGATCGTGAGGCCGTCGGCGGGTTCGATTTCCATATCGCCGATCGCCGCGACCTGCCAGGAAGAGCCCCAGAGATGCCCGCCGCCATTGGCCATCGCCATCCCCGCAAGGAAACCGGCCATCAGCACCGGGAAAAGGATCGTGACGCGTCCCATCAGGCCCTCCCGGCAGGCGCGCCGGTCAGGCGCGCTCGGAATACTCGAAGGTCTCGGTATTGACGATAATCGCCTCGTCGACGCCGATGAAAGGCGGGATCATGATCCTCACGCCATTGTCAAGGATCGCCGGCTTGTAGCTGTTGGCCGCGGTCTGGCCCTTCACCACCGGCTCGGTCTCGACGACCTTGCAGGTGACCTTCTGCGGCAGCGTGACGTTGAGCGCCTCGTCACCGTAGTATTCGATGGTCACCGTCATGCCGTCCTGCAGGAACGGCCGGCGGTCGCCGAGAATGTCGGCGGGCAGCGCGATCTGCTCGAAGGTCTCGCTGTCCATGAAGGTCAGCATGTCGTCGGATTCGAACAGGAACTGCTGGTCCTTCTGGTCAAGCCGCACGCGCTCGACCTTGTCCTCGGAGCGGAAGCGCTCGTTCAGCTTGCGCCCGTCGCGCAGGTTCTTCATCTCGACCTGGGCGAAGGCGCCGCCCTTGCCGGGCTTGACATGGTTCACCTTGACCGCCACCCACAACCCGCCGTCATGCTCGAGCACGTTGCCGGGCCGGATCTCGTTGCCGTTGATCTTTGGCATCTGAAAACTCTTGATAAAGTGTTGAGTTCGCTCGTCGGCTTCCTATATCTTGCGGGGTCCGGGCGCACAAGCTTACCACATCATGCGGCAGGTTTCCGCTGCCATGCACAGGGCGCATGGCAGTCATGCAACAGATTGGTAGCGAATCGCCCCGCATCCCCGCTAGACAGGCAAATGCCGGAAAACGCAAGAGCAAGAACAGGACGGAAGCAGATGTTCGATTCGATGGATGGTGCGGCCTACAACCAGGAGCAGGGTACCCGTGCGCGCAAGCTGTTCGCCGCGGTGGTTCTGGCCGCGCTGGACGATGCCATCGCCGATGACAAGAAATACGGCAACGGTCCCGAGCAGATCGCCCGCTGGGCGCGCTCGCGCGACGGGCGCGAGGTGCTGACCTGCGCCGGGATCGACCCGAACGAGCGGGTGGTCGAAGGGCTGATGAAATTCGTCGCCGCCGGGGTGCGCACCTCGGTCGCGCTGTCGCGCGAGGAAAGCGAACGCCGCGCCGCCGCCGCGGCCATTGCCGAAGCGGCCTGATCCGCCCCACCGCCTTTCCGCACGAACCCGAAACCCGCGTCAGCCGGCGCGGGTTTCCGGTTTTCCGGGCCTGGCGAAACCGTGGTCGAGAAGGAAGCGGTCGATCGCGTCCGCGACCTCCGGCCCATGCGTGATCGGCAGCATGTGGCCTGCCCCGGGCAGCGTCACGCGGCACGCGCGCGGCAGGCGACGGGCGAGCGCGCGGTTGACCGCGCCGAAGGTCGGCGGCGAGACCGCGCCGTCGAGCAGCAGGACCGGCCGGTCGAAGGCTTCGAGCCGTCCGGGCGCCGCCAGCCCGCCGCTGTCGGCGTGGACGCCGGCGATGCTTGCCGCGACCATCGTCATCTGCCGCGCGATCTGCGCCCGCTGCGGCTCGGGCAGCGCGTCCCAGGCATCGGCGTCGCCGTTGAGCGCCAGAAAGACCCGCCCCGCTTCCTGCATGTCGCCGGTGGCGAAGGCCTCGTGCAGCACCGCCTCGGCGGCGCGGTGGGCGGCGAATTCGGGCTCGCCGGCGGCGACGGCGAAGAAGACCGGCTCGATCAGCACGAGGCCCGTGACCCGCTCCGGCCGGTCGAGCGCGAAGCGCAGCGCCGCGGCACCGCCGAAGCTGTGGCCGATCAGGAGCGCAGGATCCGCGACGAAGCGACCGACGAGCGCCGCCACCTCGGCATGCAGGTCACCCTGCCCGCCCCAGGCGCCCGAGCGGCCATGCCCCGGCATGTCGAAGGCCTGCGCATCGAGCGGCGTACGAAGCGCCGCGATCAGCCGCGACCAGGTGCCGGAATGGCCGAGGAAGCAATGCGCGAACACCGCCGGAAGCCCGCCGGGCCGGCCGAGACGCGTGCAATGGACCCGGCTCACGCGGCGCGCGCCAGGTGGCGTTCCAGATCCTCGAGCCGGTCCTGGCCCCAGAAGCGTTCCTCGCCCACGACGAAGAAGGGAAAGCCGAAGACGCCGGCGGCGACCGCCGCCTCGAGGTTCCTCGCGTAGCTCTCGGCCCCGGTCAGCAGACCCGACATGGCGAGCCCCGGATCGAAACCCGCGGCCGCGAGGCAGTCGCGGATCACGCCGTCCTCGGCGACGTCGCGCTCCTCCTCCCAGCAGGCGCGGGAGAGCGCCTGCACCAGCGCGTGGATGTCGCCGCCCTGCCCCGCCGCGGCCGCTGCCTGCGCGGCGATGATCGCGTAGCCCGCGGGCGCCGGGTTGGTCGGGAAATGTCGCGGCTGGACGTTCACCGGCAGCCCGCGCCGCGCCGCCTGGCGCCGAAGGTCCTGCAGCCGGTAGGCCTTGCGGCTCTCGTGCCGCTCGGCCAGCGGCACCCCGCCGGTGCGCGCGAAGAGCGCCGCGGGATCGACCGGACGGTAGACCAGTGGCACGCCATGACGCGCCGCGATCTCGGCCGGTGCGCGCCCGGCGAGATGGACATAGGGCGAGGTGACGGTGAGATAGTAGTCGATCTGCGACACGATCTTCGCTCCGCTGGGGCACGAGGTTTGCAAGACCGTAACGGGGTGCTAAGCGGTGTCAACCGCGCGACTCGCCCGCCGCTTTCGCCTGCCCCGGGGACCTGCATGCCGACACTGACCGAACCGAAACTGATTGCCGGAAACGCCAATCGGCCGCTGGCGCAGGCCATCGCGCGGCGGATGACGCTGCACCGGGGAATGTCGGTCAAGCTGGTCGATGCGCGGGTCGAGCGGTTCAACGACCAGGAGATCTTCGTCGAGGTCTTCGAGAACGTGCGCGGCGAGGACATGTTCATCATCCAGCCGACCTCGAACCCGGCGAACGACAACCTGATGGAACTGCTGATCATCACCGATGCGCTCAAGCGGTCCTCGGCGGCGCGGATCACCGCGGTGATCCCCTATTTCGGCTATGCGCGGCAGGACCGGCGCACCAAGGCGCGCACGCCGATCTCGGCCAAGCTGGTGGCCAACATGATGGTCCAGGCGGGGATCGAGCGGATCCTGACCCTCGATCTGCACGCGGCGCAGATCCAGGGTTTCTTCGACATTCCCGTCGACAACCTCTACGCCGCGCCGATCTTCGCGCTCGATCTCGAGCACCAGTTCCGCGGCCGGCTGCAGGACGTGGCCATCGTCTCGCCCGATGTCGGCGGCGTGGCGCGGGCGCGGGAGCTGGCCAAGCGCGTCGGCGCCTCGCTCGCCATCGTCGACAAGCGGCGCGAGAAGGTCGGCGAGGTGGCCGAGATGACGGTGATCGGCGAGGTCGAGGGCAAGATCTGCGTCATCGTCGACGACATCTGCGACACCGCCGGCACGCTGTGCAAGGCCGCCGAGGTGCTGATCGAGGCGGGTGCCACCGAGGTGCACAGCTACATCACCCACGGCGTCCTTTCCGGCCCGGCGGTCGAGCGGATCACCGGTTCGGTGATGAAGTCCCTGGTCATCACCGACTCGATCGAACCCACGGAGGCCGTGCGCGGCGCGGCCAACATCCGCATCGTGCCGGCCGCGCCGCTCTTTGCCCAGGCGATCCTGAACACCTGGAGCGGCACCTCCGTCTCCTCGCTCTTCGATCTGGAGACGCTGGTGCCGATCTACGAGGGACTCTATCCGCGCTGACCGGCGCGCGCGCCCCGCGCGGCTGCTGGACAGGTTCCGGGCCTTGCGCCATGATGCGGTCGGGACAGGGGGTAATGGATGCGCAAGTTCCTCGTCGTGCTCGACGACAGTCGCGAATGCCTGAACGCGATCCGCTTCGCCGCACTTAGGGCCGCGCATACCGGCGGCGGGGTGCAGATCCTGTCGATCATCCCGCCCGAGGAATACCAGCACTGGCTGGGCGTCGCCGACCTGATGCGCGCCGAGGCGCGGGAGCGGATCGAGGCGCATTTCGAGGTCTTCGCCAAGTGGATGCGCGACCGGCAGGGGATCGAGCCGGAACTGGTGATCCGCGAGGGCGAGCCGGTGGACGAGATCCTCGGCCAGATCCGCGACGACCCCGCAATCGGCATCCTCGTCCTCGGCGCGGGCACCGACCGCTCGGGGCCCGGACCGCTCGTCACGCAGCTCTCGCGCAATTCCGGCACCCTGCCGATCCCGATCACCATCGTTCCCGGCGGCCTCTCGAAGGAGCGGATGGAAGCCATCGCCTGAGCGCGCGCGGCGTGGCCGCAACCGGGTTGCCGGCATGCCGGCGGCAGCCTATCAGGGGGCCGCGACAGAAGGAATCCGACATGCGCCTTGAAGAACACCCGAAACCTGCCGCGGGGTTGCAGCGGTGAAGCTGAAGGAATTCCAGCTCGATTTCGAGGCGATGCTCTCCGAGGCGGTCTATGGCCACGGCTTCCTGCATTACGGCTACTGGCCCGGCGGGCGGCCGGAAACACCGTCGGCCCGCGCGCTTGGCGAGGCACAGCAGGCCTGGTTCGACCGGATGCGCGCCGAGATCCCGGCAGGCGTCGAGACGATCCTCGACGTGGGCTCCGGCACCGGCGCGAACGCGCTGGCGCTGACCCGCGAGGGGTTCCGGGTCGAGTGCCTGAGCCCCTCGGCACAACTCAACGCGATGGCGCGGGCGAAACTGCCCGAAAGCGTGCCGGTGCACGAGACGGGGTTCGAGACGCTGGATCTGCCGCGGCGCTTCGATCTGTGCCTCTTCGGCGAGAGCTTCCACTACATCCAGCAGGGCCCGGCGCTCGACCAGATCGACCGCTACGCCACCCGCGCGGCGATCATCTTCGATTATTTCCGAAGGCGCGGCGAGGGCGCGGAGGGACGGCGGCAGACGCATGCCGCCTTCCTCGCCGAGCTCGAGGCGCGCCCCGGCTGGCGGCTGGCGCTGGACGAAGACGTGACCGAGGCGATCCTGCCCACCTTCCACGTCCTCGACCACATCAAGAACGCGCATCTGGCGCCCTTCCTGAAGCGCTTCCGGACCGAGTTCCGGCGCGGCCGGCCGGTCCTGAGCCGGATCGTCGAGACCGCGATCGGGCGCAGGCTCGACAAGTTCCAGCGCCCCTCGGCGCGCGAGGAGACATTCGGCAAGACCTACGAATACCGGCTGATCCGGCTGGAACGGGTGGCGCCATGAGCGGGGCGGACGAGCGGCTGATCGTGGCGCTCGACGTGGCCAACCCGCTCGCGGGACTGGCGCTGGCCAAGCGGCTGGGCCCGTCGGTGGGCTTCTACAAGATCGGCCTCGGCTTGCTCACCGCCGGCGGGCTGGCACTGGCCGGCGAGCTGAAGGCCGAGCACGGCAAGCGCGTCTTCCTCGACATGAAGTTCTTCGACATCCCGGCGACGGTCGAGGCGGCTGTGGCCGGGGTGGCGCGGTTCGGGATCGATTTCCTGACCGTGCATGGCGATCCGAACGTGGTCCGCGCGGCGCGCGCCGGGGCGGCGGGGACCGGGCTGCAGATCCTCGCCGTGACGGTGCTGACGGCGCTCGACCGGGCGGATCTCGACGCCGCGCTGATCGTGCCCGGCACGATGGAGGAGATCGTGCGCGAACGCGCCGCGCGCGCCTTCGCCGCCGGCGCCGACGGGGTGATCGCGAGCCCGCGGGAGGCCGCCGCGATCCGCGCGCTCCCCTCGGCCGCGGGACGGCTGATCGTCACGCCGGGCGTGCGCCCGACGGGCGCGGCCGCGGGCGACCAGAAGCGGATCGCCACCCCCGCCGAGGCGCTGCGCGCCGGCGCCGATCACCTCGTCGTCGGCCGGCCGATCTGGCAGGCGGCCGACCCGCGCGGCGCCGCCGAGGCGATCCTGGCGGAGATGCGCGCCGCCGACTGAGGGGACGGAGCCGGCGCGCGGGCCGGCCCGGCTCGCGTCACACGCGATGTCGCGGAAATCTCCTCCATACCGGCATTCTTCAGGACGCTGTTAACCCTTGGCTGGAATGCTGGGCGACGATTCGCCTGGGATCGATCCCCGCCATGACCGCTTCGCTGCCGCAGATCAAGACCGGGCCGCTGCCCGACCCCGCCCCGCCCCGGACCGGAGCCGCGCCCGCCATGCCGCCGCCCGCACACGCGACCAGCCCGCGCGGTCGCCGCATCCCGGCGCTGAGCGGCCGGCAGAAGGCCGCGATCCTGGTGCGGCTGCTGATCGCGCAGGGGGCCGAGATCAACCTCGCCGCGCTGCCCGAGGCGATGCAGACGGAACTCACCGAGCAGATCGCCGCCATGCGCCTCGTTGACCGCGACACGATGGAGGCCGTGGTCGGTGAGTTCGTCGAGACGCTCGAGCAGGTGGGGCTCAGCTTCGCCGGGGGGATCGACGGCGCGCTGAAGGCGCTTGACGGCAAGCTCAGCCCGTCGGCGGCGCAGCGGCTGCGCGAACTCGCCGCCCGGCGCGACAACGCCGATCCCTGGGAGCGGATCGCGTCGGCCGAGCTCGACGACCTGACCGGGATCCTGCAACTGGAGAGCGCCGAGGTCGCCGCGGTCGTTCTGTCGAAGCTCTCGGTGAAGAAGGCCGCCGCCCTTCTCGGCCGGATGCCGGGCGAGCGGGCGCGGCGGGTGGCCTATGCGATCTCGCGCACCGGCGGGATCGCGCCGCAGACGGTCGCGCGCATCGGCCGCTCGCTCGCGACGCAGCTCGACCAGCGTCCGCCCCGCGCCTTCGTCGCCCCGCCGAGCGACCGGATGGGCGCGATCCTGAACCTCGCGCCGTCGGAGATCCGCGACCGGCTGCTCGCCGAGCTCGACGAGGAGGATCGCGGCTTCGCCGCCGGCGTGCGCAAGGCGATCTTCACCTTCGCCCATATCCACAGCCGCCTGCAGCCGCGCGACGTGCCGCGCGTGCTGCGCGACGTGCCGCAGGCGGACCTGATCGCCGCGCTGGCCGCCGCCCTCGGCGCCGGCGAGACGGACGAGGCGCGATCGGCCGAGTTCCTGCTCGCCAACATGTCGCAGCGCATGGCAGCGAGCCTGCGCGAGGAGGCCGAGGCGCGCGGCCCGGTCAAGGCGCGCGATGCCGAGGCGGCGATGGCGACGGTCGCCGACGCGGTGCGCGGCCTGCTCGATTCGGGCGAGATCGCGCTCGTCGACGAGGACGAGGACTGACACCGCCCCGGCAATTCCGCCGCCTGCCGACGCGCCGCTCCACCTTCTCCCGGCAGCCCCCGGCCCCGGCCCTGGCTGCAATCGCCGGAACCGGAAATCCGTAGGTCGCGCGTGCATTTTGATGTATGTTTGCTACCATGGGTAGCTTCCGTCTGAGTATACAGATCTACGGGCCGCTCATCATCAGGTGGAATGACGGGCGGGATATCAGATTGCCCGGCGCGAAGCAGCGGGCGATGCTCGCGCTCCTGGCGACCTCGCCGGGGCATGCCCGTACGCGCGGCTGGCTGCAGGCGCAGCTCTGGTCCGATCTGGACGAGGAGCAGGGGCGCGCCAACCTCCGGCAGAACCTGTTCCAGTTGCGCCGGGCGCTCGGCGATCGCGCCGCGGCGGTGATGCGCTCCGAGGGCGACGTCATATCGCTCGTCGAGGGCTCGTTCGAGCTCACCGGTAGCGCCAGTAACGGCGAGTTCCTGGAGGGGATCGACATCGCCGAGGAGGGGTTCGAGGACTGGCTGCGCGAGATGCGCAGCGGCGCCGGCCCAGCCACGTTTCGGAAGGAAAAACTGGCACCCCCCGTCCACCTGCGGCCGAAACTCGCCGTGCTGCCCTTCCTGGAATACCCGGAATCGGACGGCGCCCTCGGCGACGCCGTGGCGCTGGAACTGATCCGCGTGCTCTCGCGCTCGCAGCTGATCGACATCGTGGCGCATCTGTCGAGCCGCATCTTCCATCCCCGCAGCCTCGACATCGCCTCGGTCAGCACGAGGCTCGAGATCGACTACCTGGTCACCGGGCGCTGCGCCCGATCCGGCGATGCCCTGGTCCTCGACGTCGATTTCCAGGACATCGGCAGCGGCAACCTGATCTGGAGCGAACGCTTCACCCTCACCCTCGACAACTTCCTCGCCGGGCAATCGACGCGCATCCACGAGATCGCGCACGACATCCTCCGCTCGATCCAGTCTGCCTCGGTCGAATTGGGGGTGACGCGGCCGCTGCCCTCGGTTGCTTCGCACGCGCTGCTGATGTCGGCCATCTCGCTCATGTACAACATGGCC
>SLPP01000289.1 GCA_007131945.1 Paracoccaceae bacterium
GCACGCCGGTGCAGGTCACCTGGTCGCGCGAGGAGGACATGACGCACGACTTCTACCGCCCCGGGGTGATCGCCCGGCTGCGCGGCGCGGTGGCCGACGGCCGGGCGCTGGCGCTGGAGGCGAGGATCGCCGCGCCCTCGGTCACCCGGCAGGCGGTGGTGCGGATGACCGGCCTGCCCGCGCCCGGTCCCGACAAGGGCCATGTCGAGGGGGCGTTCGACCAGCCCTACGCGATCCCGAACTACCTTGTGGAAGGCTACCTGGCGGATCTCGACATCCCGATCGGCTTCTGGCGCTCGGTCGGGCACAGCCACAACGGCTTCATCCATGAAAGCTTCATCGACGAGCTGGCCCATGCCGCCGGCCGCGACCCGCTCGACTTCCGGCTGGAACTGATGCGCCCGGAATCCGAGATCGCGGCGAACGTGCTCGACCAGGTCGGCCGGATGTCGGACTGGCACGGCGAAAGGCCCCCGGGCACCGGTCGCGGCGTCGCCTTCGCCTGGTCCTTCGGCACGCCGGTCGCGCAGGTGCTCGAGGTCGCGGACGAGGACGGGCGCATCCGCATCGCCCGTGCCTGGATCGCCTGCGACCTGGGCCGCGTGCTCGATCCCGGCATCGTGCAGGCGCAGATGGAATCGGGGCTGATCTACGGGCTGTCGGCGGCGGTGACGGGCGCGATCACCTTCGCCGATGGCGAGGTGCAGGAGCGCAACTTCCCCGACCAGGACGCCCTGCGCATCGGCGCCGTGCCGCGGATCGAGACGCGCATCCTGCAGGTGCAGGGCCGGCTGGGCGGGGCGGGCGAGCCGGGCACGCCGCCGGCGGCGCCGGCGCTCGCCAACGCGATCTTCGATCTGACCGGAAGGCGCCTGCGCGAGCTGCCGCTCGACCGCCATGTCGACTTCGTGCTCTGACCGATCGCCGTTGCCGAAAAGACTCACTCGGCGCGACCCCCGTTGCAGGATATTGAGATCATTGACGGTTGAGCGCGCGCAGGATACACTTTTTAGTTGAAAACTCCTGTCCGAATGCGCGCCGTCGGGCGGCCCCCCATGTTCGACGTGCAACCGTCGGCGCCGCGTGCCGACGCCGTGACCGAAGCCAGGCGAGGAAGCCGATGGTCGAGCCAGCCGACGCCAGCGCCCAGCGACCGCCGCCCCCGACCGCTCCCGCCGGTCCGTGGTCCGGACCGGATTCCGTGATGTCATGACCGACCGGTCGGACCTGGCGCGCCTGCGCCGCGAAATGGCGATGCTGCGCCAGCGGCAGGGGCAGATGCGGGCCGATCTGGAGGCGCTGAAATCCGAGCGCGAACGCTACGCGGCGCTCTTCGACGACCTGCCCCTGCCGGCGCTCGCGCTCGACGCGCGCGGCCGGATCGTCGAGGCGAATGCCGCCGCCCTGCGCCGCTGGTGCCCGGAGCCGGGCGCGGGCCTGACCGGGCAGAGCGTCTTCGGCCTCTTCGGCGGGCGCGGGCGGGTGACGCTGTTCGGGGCGCTGCGCGATGCCGGCGGCGGCGCCGCGGCGCGGGTGGTGGGCGACCTGGCGCTGCGCCAGGCCGATGGCAGCCAGGTCCCGGCCGAGGCGCATCTCTCCGGGCTGCATCCCGGGGCGGTGAACGGGGCCGAGATGCAGCTGGTCACCGTCGAGCGCCCGGACCTCGCCAGCCACGCGCGCGAACGCTCGCTCTACCAGGCGCTGATCGATTCCTCCGACGCGATGATCTTCGCCTTCGACCTTCAGGGACGCTGCCTCCTGGCCAATTCCGCCATCGCGCAGGAACTCGGCACCAGCCGCGCCGCGCTGGAGGCCGGCGCGCTGCCGTCCGACATCGACATCACGCATGTCTTCGGCGCCCGCGAGGGCGATCACGAGGTGCTGGCGACGGGCCAGCCGCGCGCCTTCTATGTCAGCCAGAGCGGGACCCCGCGGCGCAGCTTCCGCATCGACAAGTTTCCGCTGCGCGACGATGACGGGACCGTCTTCGGCATCGGCGGGATCACCTCGGATCTTTCGGACCGGATGGAATGGCAGGCGGCGCTGCAGGCCGCCATCGACCGGGCCGAGCGGCTGACCTACCACGACCCGCTGACCCATCTGCCCAACCGCGCCTATCTGCGCAAGGTGCTCGACAGCCTCGCCAGGCAGACGCCGGCGCAGCCCTTCTCGCTGCTGCTGCTCGATGTCGACGACCTGAAGCTGATCAACGACGCGCATGGCCACGCGACGGGCGACGGCTTCCTGCAGGCGCTGGCGGCGCGGCTCGAGGCGCTGACCGGGCGCGGCGGCTTCGCCGCGCGTCTCGGCGGCGGCGAGTTCGCGCTGATCCTGCCCGGCGAGACCGATACCGAGACGCTGGACCAGGCGATCCAGCTGCGCGCCGCGCTTTCCGAGCCGATCGCGCTGACCGCCGGTCCGCAGCGCAGTTCCTGCTCGATCGGGCTGGCGTGCTTCCCGGCCGACGGCAGCAGCGCCGACGCGCTGATCCGCGCCGCGGGCATCGCCCTCTTCCGCGCCAAGTCGCGCGGCCGGGGCGGGATCGCCCGCTTCGAACCGGCGCTCCTGCAGGTGGTCGACCGCCGCTCGCGCCTGATGGACGGGCTGCACAGGGTGCTGGAGGAAAGCGGCTTCAGCCTGGCCTTTCAGCCCAAGTTCGCCCTGCACGGCCCGGCCCGCGACGTCGCCGGTGCCGAGGCGCTGCTGCGCTGGTCCGATCCCGAACTGGGCGAGGTCGGCCCCGACGAGTTCATCGAACTCGCCGAACGCATCGGGCTCGTCCCCGAGGTCGACCGGGCGATGGTGGCGCTGGTCTTCGAACAGCTGGCGCGCTGGCGCGGCGACGGCCGGCCGCTGCACATGGCGATCAACGTCTCGAC
>SLPP01000048.1 GCA_007131945.1 Paracoccaceae bacterium
CCACGATCTGCCGGATCTGCGCCTGCAGCGTGCCGGGCGCGCCCGGTCGCAGGAAGAACGTGTCCACCGAAACCGCCATCACCCACCTCCGCTCTTGAGGATAGCGATCTTTGGCCTTATGAACAGATCCCTTCTGGCCCTATTCGCGGCACGCTCGCAGGTCCATCCTGCGGCTTTCCCGTTCCGCGCAGCCGAGGGAGCATCCCGATGGACGACGCCATCACCCGCAATGACCTGAGCCACGTGGTCGAGGCCGACCGCGCCCATGTCTGGCACCATCTGAGCCAGCACAAGCAGTACGAGAAGATCGACCCGCGCGTCATCGTCGAGGGCCGCGGCCTGCGCGTCTGGGACGCGACCGGCCGCGAGACGCTCGACGCCGTCTCGGGCGGGGTGTGGACGGTCAATGTCGGCTACGGACGCGAATCGATCGCCAATGCGGTGCGCGACCAGCTTCTGAAGGTGAACTTCTTCGCCGGTGCCGCGGGCTCGGTGCCCGGCGCGCTCTTCGCCGAGGCGCTGACGGCGAAGATGCCGGGGATGAGCCGCGTCTACTATTCGAATTCGGGCTCCGAGGCGAACGAGAAGGCCTACAAGATGGTCCGCCAGATCGCGCATCAGCGCCACGGCGGGAAGAAGTGGAAGATCCTCTACCGCGAGCGCGACTATCACGGCACCACCATCGCCGCGCTCGCCTCGGGCGGGCAGGAAGAGCGCAAGGCGATGTACGGCCCCTTCCCGCCGGGTTTCATCCCGGTGCCGCATTGCCTGGAGTATCGCAGCCAGTGGGGCGAGGTCGCCGATTACGGCATCCGCGCGGCGGACGCGATCGAGGAGGTGATCCTGCGCGAGGGCGCCGACACGGTGGGGGCGATCATCCTCGAACCCGTCACCGCCGGCGGCGGCGTCATTCCGCCGCCCGAGGGCTACTGGCCGCGGGTGCAGGAGATCTGCCGCAAGCACGACATCCTGCTGATCATCGACGAGGTGGTCTGCGGGCTCGGGCGCACCGGCACCTGGTTCGGCTACCAGAACTACGACATCCAGCCCGACATCGTGACCATGGCCAAGGGCGTCGCCTCGGGCTACGCGGCGATTTCCTGCACGGTGACGACCGAGCGCGTCTTCGAGATGTTCAAGGACGCCCCCGACGACCCGATGAGCTATTTCCGCGACATCTCGACCTTCGGCGGCTGCACCGCCGGGCCGGCGGCGGCGCTGGAGAACATGCGTATCATCGAGGAAGAGGGGCTCCTGCAGAACACGCTCGATATGGGCGCGCGGCTGATGGGCAACCTGCATGCGCTGATGGAGAAACACCCGGTGATCGGCGATGTGCGCGGCAAGGGGCTCTTCTGCGGCGCCGAGCTGGTCGCCGACCGCAAGACCAGGGACCCGCTGCCCGAGAAGCAGGTCGCCGCCGTCGTCGCCGCGACGATGGCGCGAGGGGTGCAGATCGGCATGACCAACCGCTCGCTGCCGGGGCTCAACAACACGCTCTGCCTGAGCCCCGCGCTGGTGGTGACCGCGGCCGAGATCGACCGCATAACCGATGCCATCGACGGCGCGCTGACCGAGGTCTGCGGCGGTTGAGCCGAGGGCGCCCGTTCGCGACCCGGTCCTGACCTGCGGGTGGGCCGGGTCGGCGACCGCCGCGCGCGGGGAGGGGTGTGCGCGTGCGCACGCTCGCCCAAGGAATTGATACAAAGCGGAAAATCGGCGCCGTTAACCACAACGAAACTTTCGACCGAAGCCGTTCCGGCCGCCGGCGGGCGGCCGGGTCAGGGCTTTCCGCCGCTCTGCCGGCAAAGCGCCCGCCGCGCGGTGCGCGCGATCAGGACGAGGTCGAGGCACAGGTTGCGGCGGCGCTGGTAGATCAGGTCGAGCCGCGCCTTGCGCGGGATGCAGGCGCGGACGTAGATCGCGTCGGTCTCGTCGCGGGTGCGGGCGCGGGCGAGAAGCCGCTCCTCGTGGCGATGGAAATGCAGCGTCGCGAGGCCGCTGATCCCGGGGCGGGACTTCAGCACCTCGGCATAGAGCGCGGGGAAACGCTCGGCATACTGCCGCAGGGGCGGGCGCGGGCCGATGAAGCTCATCTCGCCCTTGAGCACGTTCCAGAGCTGCGGCAACTCGTCGAGCCGCAGTCGCCGGAGCCAGCGCCCCGTGCGCGTGATGCGCCCGGCCTTGTCGCCGCCCGAGACGCCCGAATCGCCCGCCTCGGGCCGCATCGTGCGGAACTTCCACAGCGTGAAGGCGCGCCGCGGCGCGCGCATCCGCTCGGAGGGATAGAGCACGGGACGGCCGTCGACGGCCAGCACGGCAAGCGCGATCGCGGCCATGATCGGCGCGGTGACGGCCAGCAGCGCCAGCGCGAGCAGGATGTCGAGCGCCCGCTTCGCCGGCGTCATGCCGCGCCCGCTCCGCCACCCGCGCTCCGGCACGCCGCGGCGCTCACGGCACCCCCCGGCAGGCCCGCCACTGCGCCACCATCTCGGCCGCGGTGCTTTCGGCGGGCGCGAAATGCACCCGTGCCGTCAGCGCCGTGCAGTCGAGCGTGAAGTGCTCGACGGCGTCCGCGGGGGCCGGCCGCCAGCGCCAGTCGCCCCCCGCCGCGCGCGCCAGATCGGCCATCGCCACCGGCGCCGGCGCGGCCACGTTCAGCGCCGCCGGCAGTTCCGACGCCTGGGCGAGCGCCTCGATCACGCGCGCCAGGCTCACCGGCCCGATATAGGAGCGCACCGGCCCGCCGCCGCTGGCGAACCGGTCGATGAAATGCAGCCCTTCGCGTTGCGCGTTCGTGAACAGCGCATCCGCCCCGGCGACATTGCCGATGCGCAGCGCGCAGACCGACAGGCCGCGCGCGCGCCAGGCCGCGCCGACCGCCTCCATCTCGCGCTTCGCCGCGCCATAGGCCGAGGCCGGCGGCCCGGTGGCCTCCTCCTCGCGCCAGGGCACGACGCGGCCGCCGCCATAGACCGAAGCCGACGAGGCGAGCAGCACCCGGCCGATCCCCGCCGCCTCGGCCGCCTCGAGGCAGGCCGTCGCCAGAAGCGCGTTGAGCGCGACGTCGCCGCCACCGGGCGACCAGGGCGTGACGCCGGCGAGCACCAGCATCGCCGCCGGTCGGTCGGTCCCCGGCATCACCCTGGCAAGCGCCGCGGGACCGTCCTCGAGCGGTGCCCAGCGCAGCGACGCAAGCGCCGCCCGCACCGGATCGCCGCGCGTCTGCAGGCAGACCGGCGCCCCCGCGCGCGCCCAATGCGCCGACAGGAGCCGGCCGACACGGCCGCTGGCGCCGATGACGAGAAGACGGTGCGCGGTCTCGGACATGCTCGATACGGACTCCGCTTGTCCGTTCTTGCCACAGCCGTTCGGCAGCGGCCAGCCCGCAGTTAATGATTGACCGATCGGTCGGCTTATGCGACTGTCCGCGCACCAGATCGGGGGCGGGGTACAAGGGGGGGAGATGACGCAGTCCGACACGATCCTTGCGCAGCTTTCCGGCGGCGTGCTGAGGCTCACGCTCAACCGCCCCGACCGGATGAACGCCTTCACCGAAGAGATGCACCTGGCGCTCCGCGCCCAGCTCGACCGGGCGCGGACCGACCCCGAGACCCGCGCCGTGCTGATCACCGGCGCCGGGCGCGGATTCTGCGCCGGGCAGGACCTGGGCGAGCGCGACCCGAGCAAGGGACGTGCCGATCTGGGCCACACGATCGGCACGTTCTACAACCCGCTGATCCGCCAGATCCGGGCGCTGGAAAAGCCCGTGATCTGCGCCGTCAACGGCGTCGCCGCCGGCGCGGGGGCGAACATCGCGCTTGCCTGCGACATCGTGCTCGCCGCCGAATCGGCGCGCTTCATCCAGGCCTTCTCGAAGCTCGGCCTGGTGCCGGACGCTGGCGGCAGCTGGTTCCTCACCCGGCTTCTGGGCGAGGCGCGGGCCAAGGCGCTGGCGATGACCGCCGAGCCGCTCGACGCCCTGCAGGCCGCCGAGTGGGGGCTGATCTGGCGGGCCGTGCCCGACGAGCGGCTCTTGACGGTGGCCGAGCACCTCGCCGGGAAACTCGCCGCCGGGCCGACGCTCGGCATCGGCCTGACCAAGCGCGCGATCCAGGCGGCCAGCACGAACCCGCTCGACGCCCAGCTCGAGCTCGAGCTCGAATTCCAGCGCCGGGCCGGGTTTTCCGACGATTATGCCGAGGGCGTCGCGGCGTTCCTGGAAAAGCGCAAGCCGGAGTTCAGGGGAAGATGACCGAGACCCTTTCGCCCGAGGCGCTGGCGCGCGCCGCGGCCGAGGTGATGTGGGCGGCCGACCGCGCCACGCGCGGGCTCGGCATCACGCTCGATGCGATCGGGCCGGGGCGCGCGACGCTCTCGCTGACCGTGACCGAGGCGATGACCAACGGCCACGGCACCTGCCACGGCGGCTTCATCTTCGCGCTCGCGGACAGCGCCTTCGCCTTTGCCTGCAACAGCTACAACCAGCGCACCGTCGCGCATATGGCGTCGATCACCTTCCTCGCCCCCGGCCGGCCGGGCATGAAGCTGACCGCCGAGGCGCGCGAGATCTCGCGCCAGGGCCGCAACGGCATCTACGACATCCGCGTCAGCGCCGATGACGGCACCCATGTCGCCGAGTTCCGCGGCCATTCGCGCACCGTCAAGGGCACGCATCTGCCCGACCCGAGCCAGTGAGGTGACACATGGAAGACCTCTCCCCCCGCCCCGGTGACCTGGAGCCGATCGAGACCGCCTCGCGCGACGAGATCGCGGCGCTGCAGCTTGAGCGCATGCGGTGGTCGGTCCGCCATGCCTATGACAACTCGCCCTTCTACCGGCAGCGGTTCGACGAACACGGGGTGCATCCGGACGAGCTGAAGACGCTCGCCGACCTCGCGAAGTTTCCCTTCACGCAGAAATCCGACCTGCGCGACACCTATCCCTTCGGCATGTTCGCCGTCCCGCGCGAGCGGATCGTGCGCGTCCACGCCTCGTCGGGCACGACCGGCAAGCCGACGGTGGTGGGATATACCGCGCGCGACATCGACACCTGGGCGCATCTCGTGGCGCGTTCGATCCGGGCGAGCGGCGGCCGGCCGGGCGACATCGTTCACATCGCCTATGGCTACGGCCTGTTCACCGGCGGGCTGGGGGCGCATTACGGGGCCGAGAAGCTCGGCTGCACGGTGGTGCCGATCTCGGGCGGGATGACCGAGCGGCAGGTGACGCTGATCGCCGATTTCAAGCCGCGGATCATCATGGTCACGCCCTCCTACATGCTCTCGATCCTCGACGGCTTCCAGCGCGCCGGCATCGACCCGCGCGAAACCTCGCTCGCCGTCGGCATCTTCGGCGCCGAGCCCTGGACGAACGCCATGCGGCGCGAGATCGAGGAGGCCTTCGACATGCACGCGGTCGACATCTACGGGCTTTCAGAGGTGATGGGGCCGGGCGTGGCGAACGAATGCGTCGAGACCAAGGACGGGCTGACGATCTGGGAGGACCATTTCTACCCCGAGATCATCGACCCCGCGACCGGCACGCCCGTGCCCGACGGCGAGATGGGCGAGCTTGTCTTCACCACGCTGACCAAGGAGGGGCTGCCGATCATCCGCTACCGGACGCGGGACCTGACGCGGCTGCTGCCCGGCACGGCGCGCTCGATGCGGCGGATGGAGAAGATCACCGGGCGCTCGGACGACATGATCATCCTGCGCGGGGTCAACGTCTTCCCGACCCAGATCGAGGAGCAGATCCTGAAATGCGCCGGCCTCGCCCCGCATTTCCAGATCGAGCTGACGCGCGAGGGGCGGATGGACGCGATGTGCGTACATGCCGAGGCCACCCAGGCCGCCGCCGGCGAGGCGGCGCGCAAGGCCTCGGCGAAGGAACTCGCCCACCACATCAAGAGCGTGATCGGCGTCTCGGCGCGGGTCAATGTCCACGAACCCGGCGGCGCGCCGCGCTCGGAAGGCAAGGCGAAACGCGTCGTCGACAACCGCCCGAAGGAGCGCTGAGCGCCCGCGCAGCCGGGGAGAGGGGGCAGCGCCCCGCCCGTCCCGAAGGTCAGGATCCGCCGATGGCCCGCACCCGCGCCGCCGATTTCGAGGAGAAGCAACGCGCGATCCTGGCGAGCGCGGCGGCGGTGCTGGCCGAGCAGGGCATGGACAAGGCCTCGATGGCGCAGATCGCGGCGCAGGCGCAGGTCTCTAAGGCGCTGCTCTACCACTACTATCCGGGGCGCGACGCGCTGGTCTTCGACATCATCCGCACGCATCTGGAGGATCTCGACGCCGCCGTCGCCCGCGCCGACCGGGCCGAGCTCGCGCCGCGCGCACGGCTGCGCCGGCTGGTGCACGCGGTGCTCGAGACCTATCGCGACGCCGACGACCACCACAAGGTGCAGCTCAATGGCACGCCGACCCTGCCCGAGGAGCTGCGCGCCGAGATCCACGCCATCGAGCGGCGCATCGTGCGCCGCTTCGCCGAGGTGCTGCGCGCCATCCGGCCCGGGCTCGCCGGCGAGAGGCCGCTCCTGATGCCGGTCACGATGTCGCTCTTCGGGATGATGAACTGGGTCTACATGTGGTTCCGCGACGGCGGGCCGATCGGCCGCGCCGACTATGCCGACCTTGCCACCGACCTGATCCTGTCGGGGATCGACGGGCTGGAAACCGGATCCGAGGCGGGAACCGCGCGCGGGTGATCGGCGCTTCCGGCGCCGGATTCCGCGTGGGCGTCCAAGCTTGGACGCTTTCTCAAATATCTGACATAAAATGATAATTCGCCCGCATTAACCGCAATGAAACTTTCGTCGAGAGCCCTTCGCGGAGCGTGCGTGCCGGCTCGGCCGCGCTGGGATCTGGCGCGGAAAGGCACGTCCTCGCGGGGCGCCGGCGGGAGCGGTCGGGGGGCGGAGGGGCTCCCGCCCCTCGTCAGGCTGTGCGCGGGGCGCACAACCTTCCTCGCGTTGGGCCGGGCGCCGCGCGCGGGGCGCGCGGCGAGGGGGCATCGCGGCAGGCGTTCGGTCCTGACCGATGCCGGGCCACGCCGCGCGGACCCTGGGGCGGCGTCGGTTCAGACCGCCGCGGCCGCGCCCTGCGCGCGGGCTTCCCAAAGGTCCTGCCCCGGCGACAGCGCCTCGGGGTCGAGGCGCAGCTCGATCACCGCGGGCAGGCCCGAGGCCGTCGCGCGCTCGAAGGCGGCGGCGAAATCCGCGGTCCGCTCGACCGTCTCGCCATGCCCGCCATAGGCGCGGGCGAGCGCCGCGTAGTCGGGATTGAAGAGCTGCGTGCCGCTCACCCGCCCCGGATAGCTGCGCTCCTGGTGCATGCGGATCGTGCCGTACTGGCCGTTGTTGCACACCAGCGTGACGAAGGCGGCGCCGTATTGCCGGGCGGTGGAGAGCTCGTTCATCGTCATCTGGAAATCGCCGTCGCCGGCGACGCAGACCACCGGCCGGTCGGGATGTTCGAGCTTCGCCGCCACCGCCGCCGGCACGCCGTAGCCCATGCTTCCCGAGGTCGGCGCGAGATGGCCGGGAAAGGCGCGGGCGCGGAAATAGCGGTGCAACCAGGCGGCGAAATTGCCCGCGCCATTGGTGATGATCGCGTCGTCGGGCAGATGCTCGGAGAGCCAGGCCATGACCTCCTCGAGCTTCAGCGCGCCGGGCGTTTCGCGCGGTCGGGTCCAGGCGGCGTAGTCGGCCCGCGCGGCCTTCGTCCAGTCGGCCCAGTCGGGATGCGCCGGCGCCTCGCGGCGCGAGAGCCGCGCGATCACGTCGATGGCGGGGGCGGCGAGCGCGAGGTCGGGGCGGAAGACCGCGCCGAGCTCGTCGGGGTCGGGATGGACATGGATGATCGTCTTTCCGGGCGCGGCGGGGTCCACCCGCGCGTAGCCGCCCGAGGCGATGTCGCCGAAGCGTGAGCCGAGGATGAGCAGGCAATCGGCTTCGCGCATCCGCCGGCCGAGCGCCGGGTTGGGGCTCG
This sequence comes from Paracoccaceae bacterium, assembly GCA_007131945.1. GTDB lineage: Bacteria > Pseudomonadota > Alphaproteobacteria > Rhodobacterales > Rhodobacteraceae > Pararhodobacter. The sequence goes on from SLPP01000048.1 coordinate 7,992, forward strand.
CGCCGAGGTCGCCCACGTAATGCGGATGTCGGTTGTCCATCCGGTCCTGCCGGCGGAAGGTGGCGCAGACCGGCAGGTCGAAGGTCTCGGCGAAGCGGGCGAGGTTGCGCGCGGTCTCGGTCGACCAGAGCGAACCGCCGGCGACGACGAGCGGGCGCTGCGCCCGGCACAGAAGCGCCAGAAGCGCGTCGATCTGCTCGGAACAGACCGAGGGCGGGGTCGGCGCGACCGGCGGCAGGTCGGGCACATCGGCGCGGGCCTCCAGCATGTTCTCGGGCAGTGCCAGCACGATCGGGCCGGGCCGGCCGGAAAGCGCGAGGTGGAAGGCGCGGGAGACGTATTCGGGGATGCGGTCGGTCTGGTCGATCTCGCCGGCCCATTTGGCGATCGGGCCGAAGAAGGCGCGGTAGTCCACCTCCTGGAAGGCCTCGCGGTCGCGGTGGCGGTTGTCGATCTGGCCGACGAAGAGGATCAGCGGCGTCGAATCCTGCTTCGCGATATGGATCCCGGCCGAGGCATTCGTGGCGCCGGGGCCACGGGTGACGAAGACCACGCCGGGCCTGCCGGTGAGCTTGGCATGCGCCTCGGCCATCATGCAGGCGCCGCCCTCGTGCCGGCAGACGACGTTCTCGATGCCGCTGTCATGGAGCCCGTCGAGCGCGGCGAGGAAGCTCTCGCCGGGGACCGAGAAGACCCGCCGCACCCCCTGCGCCTTCAGCTGATCGACCAGTATCTGCCCGCCGTGCCGCATGCCTGCGCTCCTCCATCGTGCCGCGACCTTCCCGCATCGCATCTGCGGGCGCAACCTTGCCATCGCGCTTGCCAACGCGTCCCGGCGATTTAGCTAGGGTCGCAAAGGGAGATTGCGAATGACCGGAACGACACTCGTGGGCCTGTGCGGCTCGCTCCGCGCCGAGAGCTACAACCGCAAGCTGATGTACGAGGGCGCCCGCCGCTTCGACGGACGCTTCGTCGAGGGCAACCTGCGGCTACCGCTCTTCGACGAGGACCTGCAGAACGAGGGAATGCCCGACGAGGTCACCCGGCTGGCCGAGCAGGTGCGCGCGGCCGATGCGGTGCTGATCGCCTGCCCGGAATACAACAAGGCGCCGCCGGGGGTCCTGAAGAACGCGCTCGACTGGATCAGCCGGGTCAAGGGCCACCCGTTCGCGGGCAAGCCGGTGGCGATCGTCTCGGCCACCGCCGGGCGGGCGGGCGGCGAGCGGACGCAGTCGATGCTGCGGCTGATGCTGGTGCCGCACCGGGCGATGGTGCTGACCCATCCCGAGGTCCTGGTCGGCGGGGCGAAGAACCATTTCGACGCCGAGGGCCGGCTGGTGACCGAGAGCTATGTCGAGAAGCTCGACGCGCTGATCGACCGGCTGCAGGCGGCGGTCTCAGTCCCCGCGTAGCAGCCGCGTCAGCCCGATCTCGCGCTCGCCGGTGATCAGCGCGCGGTAGACGACGAGCGATTCGAGCACCCGCATGACGTAGTTGCGCGTCTCGGCGAAGGGGATCGATTCGACCCAGTCGACGGGATCGACCGCCGGGTCGCGCGGATCGCCCAGCTCCTCGACCCAGCGGCGCGGCCGGCCCGGCCCGGCATTGTAGCCCGCCGCAACGAGCGGCAGCGATCCGAATTCGCGGATCAGCCCGTCGAGATAGGCCGCGCCGAGACGCGCGTTGAGCACCGGATCGGTGGTCAGGCTGGCGGGGTCGAAATCCGCGATCCCCAGCCGCCGGGCGACCTGCGCGCCGGTACCGGGCAGGACCTGCATCAGCCCGCGCGCATCGGCATGGCTGACCACGGCGGGGTCGAACTCGCTCTCGCGCCGGGCGATGGCCATGACCAGGTAGGGCGGCGCCGGCAGCTCGGCGCGTTCGAGCCCGGTCAGCGGGAAATTGGCGCGCGCCAGCACCACGCCCGACTGCACCGCGGTCTTGGCGACATTGACGGCGAAATTGGGCTCGCCGCGCGCCAGCCACAGATCGGCGAGCGCGCCGAGTTCCTCCTCGCGCTCCAGCCCCTGGGCGAGATGCGTCACGAAGCGCCGCGCCTCGTGCCACTGGCCGGCCCGGTGCAGCAGGATCGCCGCCTGCAACAGGTCCGAGCCGGCAAGCGAGGTCTCGCGCCAGTGCGGATAGGCTTGCGGCGCGACCAGCGCGGCGTCGAGTTCCTGGCCCAGCTTCTCGGCGGCGAGCAGGCCGTAATAGGCGGTCTGGTGCTCGGCGGCGAAGGCGAAGGCGGCGCGCGCGGCCTCCTCGTTGCCGAGCGCCGCCTGCGCCAGGCCTTCCCAGTAGCCGGCGCGCGAGAGGCTGATCGGCGAGCCGACCCGCACGCGCAGGGCGGCGAAATGGCGCGCGGCGCGGGCCGGGTCGTCGAGGTGCCGCAGCGCGACGAAGCCGGCAAGCCATTCGAGATCGGCCAGCCGCACGCCGTCCTCCAGCCGGTGATTGGCGGCGAGGTCGTAGGCGCGCTGGTATTCGCCCTCGGCGAGCGCGCGCCGCACCAGGCGCTGCCGCCCGGCGGCCCAGGCTTCCGGCCGGCCCAGCCCGCCCGCGCGCAACGAGCGGTCGAGCAGCAGATCGCCGGCGGTGTCGAACATCTGCCGGTGCATCCGCCAGGCGAAGCGGTCATGCGCGAGGCCTGGATCGCCGGCCAGCGACGCCGGCACCGCGCCGATGAGCACGTTCACCCCCTCGGCCTGCGCCTGCAGCGCCAGCCGCGCCCGGCCGAGCGCGGCATGGCCGCGCGGCACGCGGTCGAGCATCCGCTCGGCCGAGCCGCTGGCGCCCGACCAAAGCAGGTTGTCGAGCCGCTCGACATGCAGCTCGGCCAGCGCCTCGCCATGGCGCGCCAGGAGCGCCGCCTCGTCGGTCGCGCCCAGCGGATCGTCGCGCCAGATCGCGCGGGCGAGATCGCGGGCGCGGTCGGCCTGCCCGGTCGCCTCCAGGGCGCGCAGCAGCGCCAGCCTTCCCTCGACGGTGAGCGGCGCGCGCCCCTCGAACCAGTCGAGCACGACCTGCGGACCGGCCCCGCGCAGCCGCTGCTCGCCCTGGCGCTGGACGACCGCCATCGCCGGCCAGTGCGGCAGCGCGCGCAGGAATGCGGCATAGGCGGCCGGGTCCTCGCTGCCACCGGCGCGCAGAAGCTGCCAGAGCGCGATCTGCGTGCCCACGGGACCGGCGAGGTCCTGCAGGCGGGCGGCGGCCGGGCGGTCGCCATTGGCGAGCGCCACGGCCAGCGCGCCGATCGCGCCGCCGGCGCGCGGCGGCGGCGGCGTC
>SLPP01000253.1 GCA_007131945.1 Paracoccaceae bacterium
CGAAGGCGGGCATGGCCGAATCGTAGCGCACGCCCAGATCGTCGAGCACCGCCTGGCCGCCGCGGCGCGTGTAGTCCGTCAGGAAGGCGTCGCCGTGATGCCAGGTATGGCCGGTCGCGTCGTGCGGCGGCGCGGGCAACCGGCCGTCGGGGCCGGGGCGCCGCCAGTCGGGCTCGCCCTCGAGCGCGGCGCCGTGGCAGGCGGCGCAGTGATCGGCATAGAGCGCCGCGCCATCCGGCCCGGCCGGGGCCGGCCCGGCCAGCGCCAGGCCAAGCGCGGCAAGCATGAGCAGGCGCATCGGCGCCTCAGCCGGCATCGATCTGCTTGTGCGTGCCGTCGCAGAGCGGCGCCTTGCCGGTATGCTTGCAGCCGCAGAAGAAGACGCGGCGCGTGGCCTCTGCGGTGTATCTGACCGGGGTGTGGTCGCTGCCCTTGTGCGAGCCGTCGCAGAAGGGCTGGCGCGCGCTCTTTCCGCAGGCGCACCAGAAATAGGTCTTTCCGGCCTCGACCTCGACGGGGAAGGGGGCGGTCTGCGGGATCTCGGGCATCTGGTCCTCGGGCATCGACTCAGTCCTTACCGAGACTAGCGCGGCAGACGTTCCGCGCCAGCCCCCGAGTGCCCCGGCTTCGCCCGTGATGGGACCACCGGCGCCTGAATCGGCGGCTTTTGCGCGTTTTCGGGTCGGTTGGGCGTTGCGCAATCGGCCGCAAGATGGGAAAGAAGGCCGCCGGTCGACGGGCGGGGTCCGCCCGGCCCGGTCTGGCGGGAGACAATGGCGGAAAGCCGGGACGGTAAGATGGCGGAGCATTCGGACCCGAACGCGCCCTGGGTGACCTTCGCGGGCATGGCGACGACGGCGATCACCGCCGCGCTCTTCGTCTTCTTCCTGCAATACCTGCCCGTCGTGGCCGCCGGCGCGCCGGTGCTCTGGACCTGGGACTGGATCCCGAGCCTGCAGATCCGCATGTCCTTCTGGCTCGACGGGCTGAGCCTGATGTTCGCGCTCCTGATCACCGGGATCGGCGCCTTCGTCATGCTCTACGCGGCGCGCTATCTTGCCGGGCATCCGCATTACAACCGCTTCGCGCTCTATCTGTTCAGCTTCATGCTGTCGATGCTGGGGCTGGTGCTGGCCGACAACCTGATCACGCTCTTCGTCTTCTGGGAGCTGACCACCTTCACCTCCTACCTGCTGATCGGGTTTTCGCATACCGACCCGAAATCGCGCCGCAACGCGCTGCAGGCGCTTCTGCTGACCGCGGCGGGGGGGCTGGCGCTGCTGGCCGGCTTCATCCTGATCGGGGTGACGCAGGGCACGTTCGAGCTTTCCGAACTCAACGCCGCCGGCAGCCTGGCGGGGCAGCCCTATTACACGGGCATCCTGATCCTCGTGCTGCTCGGCGCCTTCACCAAGTCGGCGCAGGTGCCGTTCCATTTCTGGCTGCCCAACGCGATGGCGGCGCCGACACCGGTTTCGGCCTACCTGCACTCGGCGACGATGGTGAAGGGCGGCGTCTACCTGCTGGCGCGGATGCATCCCAGCCTGTCGGGCAGCGATGCCTGGGTCTGGGCGCTGACCATCTTCGGCGCGATCACGGCGGTCTTCGCCTCCTTCATGGCGCTGCGGCAGATCGACCTGAAGCAGACGCTGGCCTACACGACGCTGATGGCGCTGGGGACGCTTACCATGTTCCTCGCCGGGTCTTCGGGTTACGCGATCACCGCGGCGATGACCTTCCTCCTGGTCCATTCGCTCTACAAGGCCTGCCTGTTTCTGACGATCGGCGTCGTGGACCACGCCACGGGGACGCGCGACGCCGACGTGCTGGGGGGGCTGGCGCGGGCGATGCCGATCACCGCGACGATGGCGGCGCTCGCCGGGCTCGCCATGGCCGGCATTCCGCCGTTCCTGGGCTTCATCGCCAAGGAGGTCGCCTATGCCGGGGCGCTGACCATGGCGTTCACCGTCTTCGTCGTGCTGATGTCATTCGCCGCCTTCGCGCTGATGTTCGCGGTGGCGGCGATCGTCGCCTACCGGCCCTTCTTCGGCCCGCAGGGCGCGCTGCCGCGCAAGCCGCACGAGGGGCCCTGGCCGATGCTGATCGGGCCGGTGACGATGGCCGTGCTGGGCCTGCTCGCGGGGCTGATGCCGGGCGTGTCGGCCTACTGGCTGGTCGAGCCCGCCGTCGCCGCGGTCATGGGCGCGCCGGACGAGGGGGGGCGGCTCAAGCTCTGGGCCGGGTTCAACCTGCCGCTGGTTCTCAGCCTGCTGACCTTCGCCGTGGGTTTCTACCTCTACCGCGTGCATGTCGAGCTGCGCGCGCGGCTGGCGCGGATCGAGGCGCAGGCGCCGGATCTCGACGCGCGGTGGGACTGGCTCCTCGACCGGTTCATGGATTTCGCCAAGCTGCAGACCCGTGTGATCCAGACCGGGGTGATGCGGCAGTATCTCTTCGCCACCTTCACCGTGCTGGCGCTGGCGATCCTGGTGCCGCTGGTCATGCGCCCGGTGGGCGGGGTCACGCTGGCGCTCGCCGGGCTGAGCTTCATCGAATGGGGCGTCGCCCTGCTGATCCTCGCCGGGACCTTCCTCGTCGTGCTGACCTCGTCGCGGATCGCGGCGCTGGTCGGGCTCGGCGTCGTCGGGATCGGCGTGGCGCTGATCTTCATCATCTACTCGGCGCCCGATGTCGCCATCACCCAGCTTCTGGTCGAACTGCTGGTCGTCGTGCTGCTTGCCGTGGCGCTTCTGAAGATGCCGCATCTTGACCCGGGCCGGAAGCAGGAGCACCGGCCGGCCGACGCCTTTCTCGCCGTCGTCGTCGGTGCGCTCACCACGATCGTGCTGCTTCTGGTCGTAGACGGCCCCTTCGACCGGCGGCTGACCGACTTCTTCGAGGCGGCAAGCTGGACCGAGGCCTTCGGGCGCAACATCGTCAACGTCATCCTGGTTGATTTCCGCACGCTCGACACCTTCGGCGAGATCGCCGTGGTGATCGTCGCCGCGCTCGGCGCCTATGCGCTTCTGAAGGGCGGGTTGAAGCGCGGGACCGAGGGCGAGGCGGAGAAGGGGGACAGGGAATGAACTCCATCATCTTCACCGCCGGGGCGCGGATCCTGGTGGCGCTTCTCTTCGTCTTCTCGCTCTTCATGCTCTTGCGCGGCCATCACCTGCCGGGCGGCGGCTTCATCGGCGGGCTTCTGGGCGCGATCTCGTTCATCGTCTACGCGCTCGCCTGTGGTTCGGGCGAGGCGCGCGCCGCGCTGCGCGTCTCGCCCGAGGGGCTGGCCATCGTGGGCCTGGGCGTGGCGCTGGCCGCGGGGATGGTCTCGGTCTTCTTCGGCGATCCGCTGTTCACCGGGCAATGGTACTGGGTCGGCGGCGACAGCTACGAGACCGCGCTCTTCTCGATCAACTCGGTGCTGGTCTTCGACATCGGCGTCTATCTCGTGGTTCTCGGCGGCATCCTCTCGCTCGCCTTCGCCTTCGACGAGGAGACCTGAGATGGAGGCGCTGACCGCCCTGATCATCGGCCTTCTCGTCGCCGGCGCCGTCTACCTGATGCTGGCGCGCAACTTCATGCGCTTCCTCTTCGGGCTGATCCTGCTTTCGAACGCGGCGAACCTGACGATCTTCGCCTCGGGCCGGATGACCCTGGGGGCGCCGGCGCTGGTGCCCTATGGCGCGGAGGCACCTTTGGGCGAGGTCGGCAACGCGTTGCCGCAGGCGCTGGTGCTGACCGCGATCGTCATCGGCTTCGGCCTGCTGGCCTTCACCCTCGCGCTCGCCTTCGAGGCCTACCGACGCCTGCGGACCATGGACAGTGACAAGATGCGCTATGCCGAGCCGAAGGAGGAGCGCGAATGATGAGCTGGCTTCTGGTCATGCCCATCGCGATTCCCTTCGCCACCGCGGTGGTGGTCTATCTGCTGCGCATGTCCCCCAGCGGGCGCTGGGTCTCGCTCTTCGGCTCGGTGCTGTCGCTCGTCGCCTCGGTCGCGCTTCTCGTCGCGGTGCTGGAGCACGGGGTGATCGCGGCGCAGATGTCGAACTGGGACGCGCCCTTCGGCATCACGCTCGTTGCCGACTATCTCGGCGTGGTCATGGTGGTGATCACCGCCATCACCGGGCTCGCGACCGCGATCTATGCCCTGGGCGAGATCCCCGAGCGGGTCGAGAAGCTCGGCTATCACGCGCTCTTCCAGACGCTGATCGCGGGCGTGACCGGCGCCTTCCTCACCGGCGACGTCTTCAACCTCTATGTCTGGTTCGAGGTCATGCTGATCTCGTCCTTCGGGCTTCTGGTCCTCGGCGGCTCGCGCGAGCAGCTCGACGCCGGCATCAAGTATGTCGCGCTCAACCTCGTCTCGACGCTCGTGTTCCTGTCGGGCATCGGCATGCTCTACGGGGTGACCGGCACGCTCAACATGGCCGATTTGCGCGAGGCGGTGGCGAATGCCGAGAATCAGGGCCTGATCACCGTCATCGCCATGCTGTTCATGGTCGGCTTCGGGGTGAAGGCGGCGGTCTTCCCGCTCTTCTTCTGGCTGCCGGCCTCCTACCACACGCCGAGCTTCGCCGTCTCGGCGGTCTTCGCGGGGCTGCTGACCAAGGTCGGCGTCTACGCGCTGATGCGGATGTTCACGCTGGTCTTCGTCGGCGACGTGGGCTTCACCCATGAGATCCTGATCTGGGTCTCGGCGCTGACCATGCTGACGGGGGTCCTGGGGGCGGCGGCGCAGACCGATTTCCGCAAGATCCTCAGCTTTCACATCATCAGCCAGATCGGCTACATGACCCTGGGGCTGGCGCTCTACACGCCCCTCGCGATCATGGGGGGCGTCTTCTACCTGGTGCACCACATCATCGTGAAGGCGAACCTGTTCCTCGTCTCGGGCGTCGCCAACAAGCTGGCCGGGCATACCGACCTCAACCGGATCGGCGGGCTCTACAAGTCCTCGCCCTTCCTCGCCGCGCTCTTCGTCATCCCGGCCTTCTCGCTCGCCGGCTTTCCGCCGCTCTCCGGCTTCTGGGCGAAGTACCTGATCGTCAAGGCGTCGATCGAGCTCGACAACTGGATCATCGCCTTCGTCGCGCTCTTCGTGGGCTTGCTCACCATCTTCTCGATGACCAAGATCTGGGGCATGGCCTTCTGGAAGCCGCATCCCGACGGATACGACCCGACGCCCGACCGCGCGCCGGACCACGTGCGCGTGCCGATGATGATCCCGATCGTCGGGCTCGCTGCGATGACCATCGTCATCGGCTTCTTCCCCGAACCCTTCGTCCAGTTCGCGGAAGTGGCGGCGACGCAGCTTCTCGACCCGACGCAATATGTCGAGACGGTGCTGGGCGCGCGGCCCGAGGCGCTATTCGAGGTGCAACCGGACATTCAGCCCGACGCGGCACCGGGGGTGCGGCCATGAACGCCTTCTTCGTCAACGTGGTTCTCGCCTTCGCCTGGGCGGCGATGACGGGCGATTTCTCGCTCGTCTCGCTGATGACCGGGGCGGTGCTCGGCTTCTTCGCGCTCTGGCTCTCGGCGCCGCTGACCGGGATCGATCGGCTCTATTTCGTGCGCGCCTACCGAATCGTGCGGCTCGCGCTCTATTTCCTCTACGAACTGACGCTCTCTTCGCTGCGGGTCGCGTGGGACGTGATCCGTCCGTTCCCGAAGAACAGGCCGGCCATCGTCGAGATGCCGCTCGATGTCAAAAGCGACCTCGAGATCCTCCTGGTGACGAATCTGATCTCGCTCACCCCCGGCACGCTCAGCGTCGATGTGACGCCGGACCGCGGCACGCTGCTGGTGCATGCGATGTTTGCCGACGATCACGAGGCGGTGGTGGCCGATCTCAAGGCCGGGCTCGAGCACCTGGTCGCGGAGGTTTTCGAGACATGACTGCGGCCGCCTTCCTCGACCTGTCGCTCAACATCGCCATGGTGATGATCCTGCTCGGCCTTGCCGTGGCCTTCATCCGGCTCGCCATTGGGCCGAGCCTCGCCGACCGGGTCGTCGCGCTCGACATGATGACGATCAGCATCATCGCCTTCTGCGGCGTCTACGCGATCCTGGTCGAGGATCCGTCCTTCCTCGACGTGGCGATCGTGCTGGCGCTGGTCGGTTTCCTCGCCACCGTCGCGCTGGCCCGCTATGCCGAGCGCCGCTTCGAACGCGAGGCCGACGAACGGAAGGAGGACGAGGATGCTTGACGTTCTGGTCGGACTGCTGGTCCTGGGTGGCGGCGCCTTCGTGCTGATCGCCGCCATCGGCATCGTGCGGCTGCCGGATCTCCTGACGCGGATGCACGCCTCGACCAAGGCCGGCACGCTGGGCAGCCTGCTGATCCTTCTCGGGCTCGCGGTCTTCGTCGGCTCGGCGCCGGTGATCAGCAAGGTCGTCGCCACCGTGCTCTTCCTGCTGCTGACCGCGCCGATCGCCGCGCACATGATCGGGCGCGCCTATGCCCGGACCGAGCGGCGTGCCTACGCCGAGCGCGAACTCGGCGCGGCCGATCGCGGCGAGATCAACCCAAGGTAGAAACCGGCGATTTCAACTCCGCGCCGGGCACAATCGCTTGTGTCGCAGCCGGGCGTCGCGTAAGGATCGGTCTGCTTCGGTGCAGGCGGTTCGCCGCCTGTTAAAAGGGAACGCGGTGCGGCTTTCGGGCCCATTCCGCGACTGCCCCCGCAACTGTGAGCGGCGAGCGAAGCCGGCACATGCCACTGTGGCGTCCGCCATGGGAAGGCCCGGCAGAGCGACGACCCGCAAGTCAGGAAACCTGCCGAGGCGATCACCCTGTCCGGGCGCGGGCGGCGCCAGGGCAACGGTCCGTCCGTAGAGGTGATGCCCGCCGTCTGCGGAGGAGGAATGCCTCCCAGACACGTCGTCACGCGGCGCCCGGCGCCGATCCTGGGATGGTCAGAAAATGCCCCCGATCCGTTTCCTCTCGCCCGCCCTGGCCGGCCTCGCCGCGCTGGCGGCAAGTCCCGTCCAGTCCCAGATCGTCGATCTGGGGCGAATCACCGTCCTCGCCACCCGCCTCGCGACCGAGGTCCAGCGTTCCGGCGCGTCGGTCAGCGTTCTCGACCGCGCCGAGATCGAGGCCAGCGGCGCCACGCAGCTGTCCGACCTTCTGGCGCGGCTGCCCGGCGTCAGCGCCGTTCGGACCGGCGGTCCCGGCACGCAGACCGGTCTGCGCATCCGCGGCGCCGCGCCGGGCTATGTCGCGGTCTATGTCGACGGCATCCGCATCGACGATCCGACCAGTACCTCGGTCCAGACCGATTTCGGGCACATGACCCTCGACGACATCGAGCGGATCGAGGTGCTCCGCGGCACCCAGTCGGCGCTCTATGGCGGCTCGGCGGTCGGTGGCGTCGTCAGCATCACCACCCGGCGCCCGGACCGCGACGGCTTCAGCCAGGAAGTGGCCGCCGAGGCCGGCAGCTACCGCAGCCGCGCGGCCCGCTACACGCTGGGCTTCCGCGACGAGCGCCTGGAGGCGAGCCTGACGCTCGCCCATCGCCGCACGCGCGGCTTCACCGCCTGGGAGGGGATCCCCGGCACGCCCGGCTTCGCCCCGGATGCCGAGCCCGACGGGTTCGAGGCGACGCGACTCTCGGCCAGCTTCCGCTACCGGGCCAGCGAGGCGCTGACCTTCGGCGTCACGGGGTTCACCCAGCGTTCGCGCAACGAGTTCGACACCAGCGATGCCTTCTTCGTGATGGACCCCGATTCGGATGCGCTGGCGCGGTGGCGCCAGAGCGGCCTGCGCGTCTTCGCCGAGATCGAGACCGGCGCGGTCCAGCACGAGCTGTCGCTCAGCGAGTATCGGATCACGCGCGACATCTTCTTCGACGGCGTTTTCGGCAACGGCTTCGCGGGGCGGCGCAGCGCGCTTGCCTATCAGGGCGCCGGCACGCTGTCGCCGGACCTGACGCTGGTCTGGGGGGCGGACACGATGCTGGAACGGTCCTCCGCCGACACGCTGCCGGCGGGGAGCGCGCGCACGCGCACCACCGGTGCATTCGCGCAACTCCTCTGGGCGCCCGGCGATACGCTCGACCTCGGCGCGACCGCACGGATCGACCGCAACTCGGCCTTCGGCACCTTCCGCAGCGGGCGGCTGACCGCGGCCTGGCAGGTCACGCCGCAGACCACCCTGCGCGGCGCGCTCGCCCGCGGCTTCCGGCCGCCCTCGCTCGACGAGCGGTTCGGCGATTACGGCTTCTTCGTCGGCAATCCGGATCTCGAGCCGGAGACCAGCAACAGCGCCGAGATCGGCCTCGACCACCGCTTTGCCGGGGGGGCGCAGGCGAGCGCGACGCTCTTCTGGCTCGAGACCGACAACCTGATCACCTATGACGCGGTTCCCTTCCCCAACACGCTCGACAACGTCCCCGGCACCTCGCGCCGGCGCGGGCTGGAGCTTTGGGGAAGCCTGCCCCTTGGCGAGAGGCTGACGCTCAGCGGCAGCTATACCTATACCGAGGCGCGCCAGCCCTCGGGCGTCCGCCTGACCCGCGTGCCGCGGCATGACCTGGCGCTGGGGCTCGACGCGGTTCTGGCCGATCGCTGGCGCGGCAGCGTCGATCTGCAGCGCATCGTCGGGCGCGCCGAGGAATTCGGCACCTCCTTCGACGACTACACGGTGGTCAATGCCAGGCTGCGCTACGCGGTGACCGATACCGCCGATCTCTATCTCCGCGTCGAGAACCTCCTCGACCGGCAGTACCAGGAGCTTCCCGGCTATGCGACGCCGGGGCGGTCGTTCCATGCGGGCATTGCGGCGCGTTTCTGAGGCGGCGGCGCTGGCCGTGGCGCTTCTCGGCGCCGCGGCGGCGTCCGCGGGGCCGCCCGGGAGGGTGGTCTCGATCAACCTGTGCACGGACCAGCTGGCGATGATGCTCGCGGCGCCCGGGCAACTGGTCTCGGTGAGTCACATCGCCGCCGACCCGCGCGTCTCGCCGCTCGCCGAGGAGGCGGCGCGCTTGCCGCTCAATCACGGCCAGGCCGAGGAGGTGCATGCGCTGGCGCCCGATCTGGTCCTCGCCGGTCCCTGGACGTCGCGCTACGCGGTGAACCTCCTGCGCCGGCTCGGGGTCGAGGTGCGCGAACTGCCGGTGGCCGAGCGGCTGGCCGACATCCCGGCGACCGTCGCGCAGATGGGAGAGTGGCTGGGCCGCGAGGCCGAAGCGGCGGCGCTGATCGAGGACTTCGAGGCGGGGCTCGCCGCGCTGACGCCCGGACCGGGCAGCCGGCCGCGGGCGGTCCTGCATTACGCCAACAACTACACTTCCGGCGCCGGCACGCTGGCCGACGAGATCCTCGCCCTCGCCGGGTTCACCAACATCGCCGCCGAGGAGGGGCTCGTCGGCGGCGGCACGCTGCCGATGGAGCGGATCGTGATGCTGGCGCCCGACCTGGTCATCACCGGCCAGCGCTATCCCGGTGCGAGCCGGGCCGAGGCGGTGCTGGATCATCCGGCGATGGAAGCCCTGCGCGACCGGCGGGCGGGCGGGGTGTCCGATGCCGACTGGGTCTGCGGCACGCCGCATGTGCTGCGCGCGCTCGCCCGCCTCGTCGCGCTGCACGCCGAGGTACGCTGATGCGCTTTGCGCTGCTGCTCGCCGGCCTCGCCCTGCTGGTCGTGGCGCTCTTTGCCGTTTCGCTCATGGTCGGCCCGGCCGGGATCGCGCCCGCGCGCGCGCTGGCCGCGCTGATCCGCGGCGAGGGGCTGGCCGAGACGCTGGTCATGCGCGAGATCCGGCTGCCGCGGGCGCTGCTCGCGGTGATGATCGGCGCGTCGCTGGGGCTTGCCGGGGCGGCGATGCAGGGATACCTGCGCAACCCGCTGGCCGAGCCGGGTCTGATCGGCGTTTCGGGCTCGGCGGCGCTGGGGGCGGTGCTGGCGCTTCAGACGGGGCTGGCCGCGGCCTTCGCGCTCGCCCTGCCGCTGGCGGCGCTGGCCGGCGCGGTTGTCGCCGTCGGGTTGATCCTTCTGCTCGCCGGGCGCACCGGCGGGTCGATCACGCTGATCCTCGCCGGCATCGCGGTCTCGGCCATGGCCGGGGCGCTGACCTCGCTGGTCCTGAACCTCTCGCCCAATCCCTTCGCCGCCTCCGAGATCGTCTTCTGGATGATGGGCTCGCTCGCCGACCGGTCGATGGTCCATGTCTGGCTGGCGCTGCCCTTCATGGTGCTCGGCTGGGTGCTTCTGGCCACGCTCGGTCGCGGCCTCGACGCGCTGACCCTGGGCGAGGACGCGGCCGAGACGCTGGGCGTCTCGCTCGCGCGGATGCGGCTCGCGCTCGTCGGCGGCACCGCCTGCGTCGTCGGCGCCGGCACGGCGGTCGCCGGCGCGATCGGTTTCGTCGGGCTGGTCGTGCCGCATATCCTGCGCCCGGTGGTCGGCGCCCGGCCCTCGCGGCTTCTCGCCGCCTCGGCGCTCGGCGGGGCGGCGATGCTGCTTGCCGCCGATATCGCCGTGCGCCTGGTCCTGCCCGAACGCGACCTGAAGCTCGGCGTGCTGACCGCGCTCGTCGGCGCGCCGCTCTTTCTGCACCTGATCTACCGCACCCGGCGCGAGGGGCTCTGATGACGCTGCTCGCGCTCTCCAGCCTCCACGCCGCGCGCGGCCCCTGCGACGTGCTGCACGACATCTCGCTCGACGTGGCAGAGGGCGAGTTCGTCGGCCTTCTGGGGCCGAACGGCGCCGGCAAGACGACGCTGATGCGCGCCGCGCTCGGGCTGATGCCGGCGCGGGGGCGGTCGAACCTCGCCGGGCTCGACCGCCGGGCGCGGGCGCGCGCCGTCGCCTGGCTGCCGCAGGCGCGCGAGATCGCCTGGCCGGTGGACGTGGAGACCGTCATCACGCTGGGCCGCGCGCCGCATCTCGCGCCCGGCCAGCGCCCCGGTCCCGCCGACCGCGCCGCGATCGACGCCGCCATCGCGCGGATGGGGCTCGACGGCTTCCGCAGCCGCACCGCGACGCAGCTTTCCGGCGGCGAGCAGGCGCGGGTGCTGATCGCCCGCGCGCTGGCGCAGGAGACGCCGCTGCTGATGGCCGACGAGCCGACCGCGGGGCTCGACCCGGCCAGCCAGATCGGCCTGATGGCGCTTTTCGCCGAGACCGCGCGCGAGGGCCGGGCGGTCATCGCCTCGCTGCACGATCTCGGGCTTGCCGTGCGCCACTGTTCGCGCCTCGTCGTGCTCGACCGCGGCCGAATCGCCGCCGACGGCGCGCCCGAGGCGGTGC
>SLPP01000132.1 GCA_007131945.1 Paracoccaceae bacterium
AACTCGTACACCAAAAACGCCGGCCAAACCAGCCCTTTGAAAAAGGCTTTGAATTTTTCTTCTGTTGTCGTGGCTTGTTTGAAGAAATAGACCCACGCGCCGATCATGCCGATCGTGTAGACAGCATCCGATTGGTTGGTTTGGATGGTGACTTGAGGTTTTTCTTTGTCCTGAACGGTTTGGTTGTTATCTGCAGTCATTTTTCCTCTTTTAAATTCTTGGTTGAGTTAATATCATAAATTCTACCACTCCAGCAGGGGAGATCATTCTGAGTGACCGAGCTCTCTTGATCAACGACCTCAGGGTTATAATTCAACCTGGCGCCAGTCTTTTCTTGCTCCGGTCTTGAGACCGTCGCGATCTAGGGGCCGAACACACTATCAGCGATGAGCCATATGCTACAAGCTGGGCGGACTTAGGGTGAAGGGCCGTCAGGGCACATCAGCCGTATCCAGACATCAGGAGATGTCTGGTAATCCGCACCAGCGAACGAAGTCCCCGAAGCGTCGAAGACTCCCGCAGCGAAGCGAGACGGAGCAGCGGAGTGGGAGTGCCAACTGCCACCTGTTCCTGAAGCAAAGTGGAATGGGAGGAGGCGCTGGCCCATCTTTCACCTACGAGCTACCAGCTATCAGCTATCAGCCATCAGCTACGAGCTACCACCTACGAGCTATCAGCTATCAGCTATCAGCTTGACTCATCCGTTGTCGGTCCCCGGTCTGATATCCCCCTCCCAAACCTGAAGCACTTTTACCCTGCCGTATAAGGATCGCTTTGACAACCCGGTCGGATCAGAGTAACCTGAAAATAGAGTTGAAAACTGATAATCAACAGGAGAGCTATTATGGACGGGCAAGAACTGATCCAACGTTATCAATCCGGAGAAAGTGATTTCGCAAATGCTGATTTAAGCACGGCTGACTTGAATGGCGCCATACTCCAGGGGATTAACCTGTCCGGGGCTAACCTGGCCTCTGCCAACCTATCCTGGGCTGACCTGCGAGATGCTGTCCTGACCAACGCCCAGCTGACCCGGGCCGATCTGAGTTACGCGAACCTGAGCCGGGCAGACTTGCAGAAAGCAAATCTTTCAAAATCCAACCTTTTTAAAGTCAATTTCTATTCAGCCAACCTGACAGGTGCCAACCTCGAAGGGACTGAAATGGGTTGGGCCAACCGGCATCAAACGATCATGCCAGATGGTGTGGTTTTTGGCGCGAGCAGGAACGCCAATTGAAGTCATACCGACCTACGTGCCTGGTTTGACGTGGTATTTCCGAGGGATTTAAACAAAGCTCATTATTGTGTTGAAATTTAGTTGGCAGTGGAACGAGTCGCAGGTCTGATTTGGCAGGCAAACATCGCCATCAGGGCGTTGGTGGGGAGACGGCTTTATTTCTGGTTGTGTAAAGGGAGTATAATTGGTCTCATGGGCTTAGGACAATCACAATGCGGGCATATTATCGTCAGACAACGTCTTTGGTTTACCCTTCAAAGTCTGAAAGTTGGTGATAAATCGAAAAGATTAGACTTTACAATCATCTTAAAATGATATTTCAAATGTCCTTTATAATTGGTTTTGTAGTTGTTATGATTTCCAAAAAAGTTTCAAGTACCAGGTATATATCTACATAATAGTTTTACTAGTTTACAAAGGAGTATAAGATCATGAAAGAAATGAAAAATCCCGCAACAAGAGGAACCACCAACAAAGATTGGTGGCCCAACCAGTTGAACTTGAAAATCCTGCATCAGAACTCAGATTTGTCCAATCCATTAGGTCCGGATTTCAACTATGCAGAAGAATTCAATAAACTTGATCTCGCTGAAATTAAGCAAGACCTCTACCAACTGATGTCCGACTCACAGGAATGGTGGCCGGCGGATTACGGTCATTATGGGCCGCTCTTTATCCGCATGGCATGGCACAGCGCGGGCACCTACCGCCTGGGTGACGGACGCGGTGGTGCCAGTGATGGCACCCAGCGCTTTCCACCTCTCAGCAGTTGGCCGGATAACGTCAATCTTGATAAAGCGCGGCGTTTGCTGTGGCCGATCAAGAAAAAATTTGGCAATAAAATCTCCTGGGCAGACCTGATGATCCTGGCGGGCAATTGTGCGATGGAATCAATGGGCTTTAAGACCTTTGGCTTTGCCGGCGGAAGAGAAGACGTTTGGGAACCGCAGGAAGACGTTTACTGGGGCTCAGAGGATGAATGGCTGGGTGATCAGCGCTACAGCGGTGAACGCGATCTTGAAAACCCCCTCGCAGCGGTCCAGATGGGCTTGATCTATGTCAACCCCGAAGGCCCTAACGGGAATCCTGACCCCGTAGCATCAGCCATCGATGTGCGCGAGACCTTTGCCCGCATGGCGATGAACGATGAAGAAACCGTTGCCCTGGTTGCAGGCGGCCATACTTTTGGCAAGAGCCATGGTGCCGGCGATCCGACGCTGGTCGGCCCCGAGCCTGAAGCCGCCCCCATCGAGCAAATGGGGCTTGGCTGGAAGAGCAAACACGGCAGCGGTAAAGCCGGCGACACCATCGGCGGCGGTCCCGAAGGTGCCTGGAAGCCCAAACCAACCCGTTGGGATATGGGTTACCTGGAAACGTTGCTCAAGTATGATTGGGAGCTGACCAAGAGCCCGGCCGGCGCTTACCAGTGGACGCCTACCGACCCGGCTGCGAAGGACACTGTCGAAGATGCTCATGACCCCAATGTGCGGCATGCGCCCATGATGACCACTGCGGACCTGTCGCTCAAGATGGACCCCATCTATCGCAAGATCTCAGAACACTTCCTTGAAAACCCGGAAGAATTTGAAGATGCCTTCGCCCGGGCCTGGTTCAAGCTGACCCATCGCGATA
>SLPP01000221.1 GCA_007131945.1 Paracoccaceae bacterium
CCCAGCGCGCCCGAGGTCAGCGGCAGGCCCGCCAGCACCAGCGCCGGCGCGGCCAGCAGACCGAGGGTGAGCAGCCGCCCGGCGCGGCCCGTCTGCGCGCCGAAAAGCCCCGCGCCGAGGAAGAGCGCGCCCTTGGCCAGCGCGTGATGCGCAGCGAGGAAGACCAGCACCGGCAGGAGCGCGGGCCAGGCCTCGGGCGCCATCAGCCCGGCGCCGAGGCCGAGCGCGATCAGGCCCATCTGGCTGACGCTGGAAAAGCCGAGCACGGTCTTCGGGCTCGACTGGTTGAGGCCCAGGATCACGGCGGCGAAGACCGTGACCAGCCCCGCGGCCATCAGCACCGTGCCGTGATCGGGCAGCGCCTGCGCGCCGAGGGGCAGTGTTGCCAGCATGCCGTAGAGCCCGGCCTTGATCATCGCGCCCGAAAGCACGGCGCTCGCCGGCACCGGCGCCGCGCCATGCGCCGGGGGCAGCCAGAAATGCAGCGGCATGACGCCGAGCTTGACCGCGAAGCCCGCGATCAGGAGCGCCGCGGCGAGGCCGGAGAGCTCGGCCGCGCGCAGATCGACGAGAAGTCGTGCGTCGGTCTCGGCGACGGCCAGCACGAGGCCGGCGAAAAGCGCAAGCTCGCCGAGGATCACGAAGCCGATGTAGAGCCGGCCCGCGCCATAGGCTGTGGCCGAGCGGGCGTGGATGACAAGGCCATAGGAAGCGAAGCTCATCAGCGCGAAGAATGCGTAGAAGGCGAGCGCCTCCTGCGCGAGGATCAGGCCGAGGTTTCCGGCCATCGCCAGGAGGAAGCAGGTGGCGAAACCGGGGCGGCGGGCCTCGCCGCGGAACCAGGCGCGGGACGCGGAGCCCGCGGCGATCCACAGAAGCGCGGTGAAGCCCAGGAAGAGCCGCGAAATCTCGTCGAGCCCGAAGGCCGCGCCCATCAGGAACCAGTCGCTGCCGATGCCCATCGGCACCGGGGCGAGCAACGCCAGTGCCAGGGCCGGCAGCCCGGCCAGGGGCAACAGCCGCCAGACCGCCGCCCGCGCCGCTGGCAGCGCCATCAGCGCGGCCAGCGCGAGCGGGAAGGCGAGGGAAAGGAGGATCGGCAGGGCCATCAGAACGCCTCCGGCAGGTCGTCGAATGCCGCTTGCGGGTATTCGAGCGCGACGATGAAACGGGTCCATTCCAGCGGGCTGAAGGGCGCGTTGGCGAGCCCGCCGGCGATAAGTACCAGCGCGGCGGTGGCCAGCGGCGGGGCGGCCAGCATCCAGCCGATGCGCCGATGCGCCAGCCCGTCCGGCGCCGCGGCGCCGGGCTCGACGAACCAGGCGCGATGCAGCATCGGCAGGAAATAGCCGGCGTTCAGAAGGCTGGAGCCCAAGAGCAGCGCGATCACCCAGCCCTGCCCGGCCTCGAGCCCGCCGGTGGCCAGATACCACTTGCTGACGAAGCCGGCGAGCGGCGGCAGGCCGATCATGGCAAGCGCGGCGAGCGTGAAGGCCGCCATCGTGCCGGGCATGGCGCGGCCCACGCCGTTCATCTGGCTGACCTTCTTGACGCCGAGCCCCTCGGCAAGGTTGCCGGCGGCCATGAACATGGTGATCTTCATCAGACCCTGATGGATCAGATGCGCGAGCGCGCCGATCGCGGCGATTGGGCTCGCCAGCGCCACGCCCAGCGTGATGTAGCTGACCTGGCTGACGGTGGACCAGGCGAGCCGGCGCTTGATGTCGTCCTGGCTGAGCGCGCGGAGCGAGCCGTAGAGGATCGTCACCGCGGCGATGGCGGCGAGCGGCGCGGTCAGCCCCAGCGCCTGCGCGGTCTCGATCCCGTAGACTTCGTAGACCACGCGCATGATGCCGAAGGCCCCGGCCTTCACCACCGCGACGGCGTGCAGCAGCGCCGAGACGGGCGCGGGCGCGACCATGGCGATCGGCAGCCAGGCGTGGAAGGGCACCAGCGCGGCCTTCACGCCCAGCCCCGCGATCAGCACGAGGAAGAGAAGCTGCGCGGCGAGCGGCGCGGCCACGGCCACGTCGGAAAGGATGCCGCCGGGGACGAAATCGGTCGAGCCCGCCAGCACCCAGAGGCCGAGCGTGCCGAGAAGCAGCACCAGCCCGCCGCCCAGCGTGTAGATCAGGTAGATCCGGCCCGCCCGCAAGGCCTCGGCCGTGCCGCGATGGATGACCAGCGGATAGGTGGCGAGAGTCAGAAGCTCGTAGAAGATCAGGAAGGTAAACAGGTTGCCCGCCAGCGCGATCCCCACCGTCGCGCCGACGCAGAGGCTGAAGAAGCCGAAGAAACGCGCCCGGTGCGGCCCCTTTTCCAGGTAGCCCACGGAATAGACGGTGGTGATGAACCACAGGACCGCCGAGAGCGCGATGAAGAGGATCGCCAGCGGGTCGGCCTGCAGCTTGAGTTCCAGCCCCGGCAGGACGGTGAAGCGCAGGTCGTAGATCACCCCCTGGCTGACCTTCCAGCTGAGCCAGGCGACGAGCGCCACCTTCAGCCCGGCGGCGCCGAGGTTGATCGCGGTGCGCAGGCCGGCGCTGCGCTCGGGCAGCGCGAAGAGGAGGGGCGCGATGCCGAGCGAGGTGAGCAGGATGAAGAGCGGCAGCAGCGGGGCATCGGTCATGGCGTGGCTCCGAACGGATAGCCGATCTCCATGAAGGCGAGGATCGGCGCGGCGGCGAGGCCGAGGCCAAGCGCGGAGAGCGCGAGGATCAGCGGCGCGGCATCGGCGAGCGCCCAGCCCTGGTGCTCGGCGACCGGGCTGCGCATGCGGTCGAAGCGCAGGAAGCTGGCCAGGACGCGGCTGAAATAGGCGACGCTGAACAGCGTGCCGATCATGGTGACGCCGACCCAGTGCCAGTAGCCCGCCGCCATCGCCCCCTCCATCAGCACCCACTTGCCGGCAAAGCCCAGGGAGGGCGGCAGGCCGATCAGGCTGATCGCGGCGAGCGCGAAGGTGAACTGCGCCAGCGTCGGACGGATGGGCGAGCGGTCGAGATCGGCGATGCGGTCATGGCCGACCTCGTCCTTGATCCGGCCGGCGGCGAGGAACATCCCGGCCTTGGCGACGGCATGGGCAAGGATCAAGAGCGCCACGGCCTTCCAGCTTTCCGCCAGCCCGACCTGGCCGGCGCGGGCGAAGGCGACGAAGATCAGCCCGATCTGCACCACGGTGGACCAGGCAACCAGGAGCTTCAGCCGCTCGGCCCGCAGCGCCTGGATGCCGCCCCAGAGGATCGCGCCGGCGCCAAGCGCGCCGATCAGCGTGACCAGCAATTCGTCGGGCAGCGGCATGTATTGCGTGAGCCGCAGGAAGACGTAGAGCGAGACCTTGACCACCAGCCCCGAGAGCAGCGCCGAGGCCGGCGCGGTGGCGTTGGCATGCGCGCCGGGCAGCCAGAAATGCAGCGGGAAGAGCGCGGTCTTGAGCAGCAGCCCCGCGATCATCAGCGCGAGCGCCGCGGTCAGGGCCGGCGCGGGCTCGGCCGCGATCAGCCCGGCGAAGTCGAGCCGGCCGAGCTCCAGATAGACGAAGCCGACGCCCATCAGGAAGAGGAGCGCGCCGAGGATCGAGGCATACATGTAGTCGAGCCCCGCGCGCACCGCCGCGCGCCCGCCGCCGAGGACGGTGAGGCCGACGGCGGCGAGCGCGATGACCTCGAGCATGACGTAGAGGTTGAAGACATCGGTCGAGAGGAACGCGCCGTTGAGCCCGGTCAGGAGCAGCAGCCAGAGCGGCCAGAAATAGCGCCGCGTGCGGTCGTCAGCGCGGGCGGGTGCGTAGCTGTCGAGCGCGCCGAGGCTGACGAAGGCGCCGACGCCCACGGTCATGGCGAGCAGGACGGTGCTCAAGCCGTCGGCGCGCAGGTCGATCCCCAGGGGCGCGCCCCAGTTGCCGAGGCGCGTGAGCACCGCGCCCTCGGCCAGCACCTGCAGCGCCAGCGCGGCGACGGCACCGGCGGTCACGAGGACCGAGGCCAGCCCCAAAGCCGCCGCCCGGCGCGGCCAGGCGAAGGCGAGGATGGCGCCGGCGAGCGGCGCGAAGACGACCGCGGTCGGCCAGTCGATGGTCGGCAGTTCAGTCATCGGTGTCGCGCTCCAGCATGTGCAGGCGGCGGATCAGGGCGAGGGCGACGGCGGTGGCGGAGATCATCACGACGATGCCGGTGATCACCAGCGCATGCGGGACCGGGTCGGGCGCCTCGGGTGGTTCGCGCCAGGCACCGACGACCAGCAGGAAGCCCGCGCCGACCGAGCAGAGCTTGAGCGCCAGCACCCGGCGGAGGGGCTCCACCATCACCAGCGCGCCGAAGAGCCCGATGGCGAAGACCGCGATGCCGGTCAGGCCGAAGATCAGACCGCTCGTCATTCGCTTTTCTCCGAAACTGGGACCGCCTCGGGCTCGCGGCCGTGGAAGAGCGCGGCGAGCGTGACGGCGATCGAGATCGTGACCATTCCCTCGATCAGCAGGATCAGGGTCTTGGCATGCGCGGCGGGGTATTCGAAGGGCAGCCGCCCGCCGCCCGCGACCAGAAGCGCGACGCCGGCAAAGACCGCGGTGCCGAGGACGAAGCCTGCCCTTGCGAACGGCCGGTGCGCGGGCTGCGGCCGGTAGAGCCGGCCGAGGAGCAGCAGCAGCCCCACCGCGGCGAGGACGGCGCCGCCCTGGAAGGCGCCGCCCGGCGCCTGGGCCCCGACCCACAGCAGGTAGCTGCCGATGACCACGATGGCGGGCAGCGCCAGGCGGGAAAAGCCGCGATAGATCTCGCCCAGGACCGGGGCGGGCGCCTGCACGGTGCCGCGCTCGACCATCCAGACGGCGACGATGGCGGCGAGCAGCACCACGACCTCCATCAGCGTGTCGTAGGCGCGGAAGTTCAGGAGCACCGCGGTCACCGGATGCCCGACGCCGCTTGCCGCCATGTTCTGCGCGACAGCCGGCGCCAGGCCGGGCGCCTGCAACGGCGTCAACAGGAAGGCAAAGGCCAGCCCGCCGAAGATCAGCGCGCAAAGCCCCAGATTGGCGACGACGACCCCGCCGGGCACCGGCACCGGCGCGGCGGGCGCGGCGCGGATGTGGTGCAGCGTGGTCAAGAGCAACGCGCCGGTCAGCCCGGTGCCGATCGCCGCCTCGGCCAGCGCCACGTCGGGGGCCGAGAGCCGCACCCAGGCGAGCGCGCTCATCAGCCCGAAGACGATGAAGAGCACGATCATCGCGAAGCGGTCGTGAACCGTCAGCACGGCGACCGCCAGTGCGGCGATGGCGAGGCCGAGGAGCGCATCGAAGAGGAGAAGCGGCTCTACCATCTCAACGCCCTCCGGCATTGGCTGCGCGCCGGACATGGCGGGCGATCAGGTGGCCACAGACGGCGCTGGAGGTGGCGACGAAGAACCAGATCAGCACGATCCGCACCACCTCGCCGGCCGTGCCGGCCAGGAGCGCGACGCCGAGGCAGGTCAGGCCCAGGCCCAGCCCGTCGGCCTTGGTCAGCGCGTGCAGCCGGCAGAGCGTGTCGGGAAAGCGCAGCAGGCCGATCGTGCCGGCGACGAAGAAGAAGGCGCCGACAGCGATCAGCGCCAGCGCGAGGAGGTCGAGCAGCATCAGCGGCCCTCCTTCGCGGCGAGGACGACGAAGCAGACCAGTGTCACCGCGGCGAGCAGCGCGAAGACCAGCGCCACGTCCAGAAGCGCCGGCATCGCCATCACCCGCGACAGGATCAGGAGCATCGCCACCGAGGCGGTGCCGAAAAGCTGCGCCGCCAGCATCCTCTCGGCCGGCTCGGGGCCGCGCAGGACGCGGATCAGCCCGCCGAGGATCGAGACGAGCAGCACGATCAGGATGATCGACAGGGCGGTGATCATGTCGCGGCCCCCGTCGCGGCGGCACCGGGCACGGGCAGGGCGAAGAGCGCGGCCACGCGCCGCTCGAGCGCCGCGAGGTCGCCGTCGAGATCGGCGCCGGTGTCGAGCATGTGGATGACAAGCCGGTCGCCCTCGATCTCGGCGGTCAGCGTGCCGGGCAGGAGCGTGATCGCGTTGGCGAAGAGAAGCCGCGGCGCGCCCTCGGGCAGCGCCGTCCGGAACATGCGGCAACCGGGCGCGAGCGGCAGGCGCCGGGCGAGAGCGCGCCGGGCGACATCCGTCGCGCCGCGCACCGACTGAAGCGCGAACCAGGCAGCGAAACGCAGCGCGCCGAAGAGCGACAGGCGCCAACGCGGGGCGGCGGGATGCAGGAGGATCAGGGCGGCGCCGAGGAGAACCGCCGGCGCGCCCATCACCCAGCTTTCCGCCGCCCCGCCGGTCAGAGCCGCCCAGAGCCCGGCCAGCGCCAGGGCGCCGATCAATGCACGCCGTGCAGGGTGCCGCGGCCGCAAGCCGGACAAGTCCGGAAGCCGCGCTGGCGACTGTCCGGGATCGACCCCGGGCCCGAGCGCCGTGCCGAGCGCCGTGCCGGGCGGCATGGTGGCGGTAAGCGGCGCTGCCGGCGCCGCGCCCGCTGGCACATCTGCCGTCCGGCTCGTCGGCCGCGCCGGATCGCGCGCAGTCGCCAGCGAGCCCAGGCAAGGCCCTGAGCGCATCATCGTCTCCATCGGCAGCGAGATTGACGAACCGGGGGGAGAGCCGCGACCGGGGCTGCCGTCCATGCCGCGCTTGCGTTCCTGACCCGGCGCCCGGACCGGTCCTCGATCGGGCGCGTTTTCCGAATTGAACGCGTGGGTCGCCGACTTAATCCCGGAGACAGCCGAAGATTCGGCGGAACCGAACGGGGGCCGGGCAATCCGGCCGCGCGATCGGTCCGTTCGCTCGGCAGGGGCGGCATATCGACGCCAGTTGCCGGGCATTCTTCGACCCGCCGGCGCGGCTGCGGCTCCGGATCGGGCCGGCGCCGGCGCGGCGCGCAGGCAAACCGGGACTGGCACCGGCATGCCGGGCGGCCAATGGGATCATCAAGCGGATCGTCAAGCGGATCATGGCGCGCGCGATCATCGCCGCCTGAGCCCGCGGCGCCGTGACGGCATCACCGAGGCTCCCCCTTGCTCCCGGATATCGCGTCGTGCTCTCATGCCGCGCACCATGACCCGTCGCCAGGAGAAGCGCCGGGGAACCTGCAGGGAGATCAGGATGACCGGCAAGACCTTCGCCTTCTTCCCGGAAGCGGCCTTTGGCCCGGCGCTCAACTCGGTGGGGATCGCGCAGGCGGTCGAGGCGCGGGGCCACAGGGCGGTGTTCCTGTCCGATCCCGGCTTCGTCCCGGTCTACGAGGGCTACGGGTTCGAGGCGCACCCGGTCGCGCTTTCCGAGCCGATGGAACCCGAGGCGATGGCCAGGTTCTGGGAGGACTTCATCAACGGCCACATCCCGAACTTCCGCAAGCCGCCGATCGAGCAGATCGACACCTATGTCAAGGATTGCTGGTCCGCCATCGTCGATTCCGCGAAATGGGCGCAGAAGGACCTGCCCGCCGTGCTGGCCCGGATCAGGCCGGACGTGATCGCGGTGGACAACGTGATCCTCTTTCCGGCGATCAAGCAGTTCGGCGTGCCCTGGGTGCGCGTCATCTCCTGCTCGGAGAACGAGATCGAGGACGAGGCGATCCCGCCGCACCTGTCGGGCATGCCCGAGACGGACCATGCGGGCCACGCCGCCTTCCGCGCCCGCTTCAACGAGGTGATCGACCCGATCCACGCCGATTTCAACGCCTTCCTCGCCGAATGCGGCGAGGAGCCCTATCCGCTCGGCCAGTTCTGCGAGGCCTCGCCCTTCCTCAACCTGCTGCTCTATCCCGAGGCGGTGAAATTTGCCCGCAAGGTGCCGCTGACGCCGCCGCGCTACGAATACCTGGAGGGCTGCGTGCGGAAGGAAGCCGCCTACGAGTTGCCGGACTTCGCCGCCAATGCCGACGGCCCGCTCCTCTATGTCAGCTTCGGCAGCCTCGGGGCCGGCGACACCGACCTCCTGAAGCGGATCATCGCCGCCCTGGGCCGGAGCCGGTATCGCGCGCTGGTGAACGTGGGCGACTACATGGACGCCTATGCGGAGGTGCCGCCGAACGTGCACCTCGCCGCGTGGTTCCCGCAGCCCTCGGTCATTCCGCAGGTCGACTGCGTGATCCACCACGGCGGCAACAACTCCTTCACCGAGTGCCTCTACTTCGGCAAGCCCGCCATCGTCATGCCCTATGTCTGGGACGGCCACGACAATGCGATGCGCATCGAGGAGACGGGCCACGGCCTGCGCTCGCCGCGCTACGACTGGAGCGAGGAGGAGCTTTTCGCCCGGATCGAGCGCTGCCTGACCGATGCGGAGATGCAGGCCCGGCTGGCCGCCACATCGGCGCGGATGCAGGCCGCGCGCGGGCCGGAAAAGGCCGCGCGCCTGCTCGAGGGGCTTGTCACATGACGGATATCGCCGCCTCGGCACCGCATCTCCACGCCGCGATCGGTTTCGACGATCTCGTGGACTGGGGCCCCATCCCGACCATGATCGAGGGCGAGAGCCGGACTTCCGGAAGGCTCCTGCACAGGGGGCCGGACGGCGAAAGCGAATGCGGCCTCTGGGTCTGCACGCCCGGCAGGTGGCACTGCCACGTCACCCGCGACGAGTTCTGCCACTTCCTTGCCGGCCGCTGCACCTATGTACACGAATCCGGCGAGGTGATCGAGATCTCGCCTGACACGGCGGCCTTCTTCCCCAGGGACTGGAAAGGCGTCTGCACCGTCCACGAGACGGTCCGCAAGGTCTACATGATCCGATGACCTTCGCCCCCGACACGCCGTCGCTCTACCTCGCGCCGGGGTATCGCGCCATGTCCGGCCCGCCGCGGGACGTCGTGGATCCGGCACTGCTGACCCCGGTCGGCCGCCGGGCCGAGGCGACGGCGGCCGAGACCGAGGCGGTTCTCGCGGCGCTGAACGCGGCGCAGCGCGCGTGGCGGCGGCTCGACGCGAAGGCCCGTGCGGGGCATCTGCACCGGATCGCCAGCAACATCGAGGCGGCGGATTTCACCGGATGCGCCGCGCTGATGACGCGCGAGATGGGCAAGCCCTATCCGGAGGCGATCGGCGAGCTGGCGAATTGCGCGGGCGTGTTCCGCTATTACGCCGAGATGGCGCGCGACGAGGCCGGCAAGGTGGCGGGCAGCACGCAGGCCGGCAGCTTCCAGTATGCGCGCTACGAGCCTCTCGGCGTGTCCGTCCACATCATGCCCTACAATTTCCCCGTGCTGCTGATGTGCTGGACGGTCGCGGCCTCGCTCGCCGCCGGCAATGCCTGCGTCGTCAAGCCCGCCCCGGCGACCACGCTCTCGACGCTCGACTTCGCGCGGGTGTTCTCGGACCTGCCCGGCCCGCTGGTCGCGGTCCTGCCCGGTGGGGCCGGGACCGGGCGCGCGCTGATCGAAAGCCCGCATACCCATGCGGTGGCCTTCACCGGATCGGTCGCGGCGGCGAGGGCGGTCGGGGAAACGGCGGCGCGGCAGATAAAACCCGCCGTGATCGAGGCGGGCGGATCGGACCCGTTCATCGTCTGCGACAGCGCACCCCTCGACGTGGCCGCGGCGGGTGCGGTGACGGCGGCCTTCCACCTCTCGGGCCAGGTCTGCACCTCGGCCGAGCGCTTCTACGTGGTCGATGCCGTCCATGACGTCTTCGTCGCCGAGTTCGTCCGTCGCACCGAGGCGTTGCGCATCGGCCACGGGCTCGACCGGGCCGAGATCGGGCCGCTCGTCTCCGAGGCGGCGCGGGCAAGGGTGATGCGCCTCGTAGACGACGCGGTCGCGCGGGGCGCGCGGGTGGAAACGGGTGGCTGCATCCCCGCGGCCGGCCCGGGGTGGTTCTATGCCCCGACCATCCTGACCGGGGTCACGTCGGAGATGGCCATCGCGGGCGAGGAATGCTTCGGCCCCGTCGCCGCCATCACCCGCGTGACGGACATCGACGCCGCGATCCGGGCCGCCAATGACAGCCCCTTCGGCCTCGGCGCCTCGATCTTCACCACCCGGCTCGACGAGGCGATGCGCGCCGCCGAGGAGATCGAGTCCGGCATGGTCTGGGTCAACAACCCGCTGATCGACAACGATGCGCTGCCCTTCGGCGGCTGGAAGGCCTCGGGTCTCGGCCGCGAACTCGGCCGGCAGGGGCTCGAGGCCTTCCGGCGCACGAAGATGGTGGTGATCGACGCCGCGCCGCGCCTGCAGGACTGGTGGTATCCCTATCCCGACGACTGGTTCTTCGATGCCTGCGGCGGCGGGCGCAAGCATGTGTAGATGGCCGGTTTCGACGCCGCGATAGCATCGTGCGACGGATCGAGGGGGCGGCCGCGTGGAACGCCCCCGACGCCTGCCGGCCGCGCAGGGCGGAAAGCCGGCCTCTGCAGATGCGGCGGCGGGGGCGCGGCGCCCGGCGGAAGCCGCCGCTCGATCGTGGGGCCGGCTCGGGCGGCGTGTCGCGTGCTTCTCGACACGGCCGGGACTCGCGGCACGCCCGATCCGCTCCGGAAGACCGGAAAGGCACCGCCCGGGAACAGGTCTCTCATCGCGGATCCGCGACCGGTCGCGTCGTCGCGGGCTGTGCCCGGAAGCGGGGCAGCCGCTCGCCCAGCAGCAGCAGGGTGGGGGTGACGAGGAGGGTCAGCGCGGTCGCCACGGCGAGGCCGCCGACAACCGTCGCCGACAGCTCCGTCCACCACTGCGTCGAGGGGGCGCCGAACACCATGATCCGGTTCAGGAAATCCAGGTTCAGCCCGAGCACCATCGGCAGCAGGCCGAGACCCGTGGTCAGCGAGGTGAGCAGCACCGGCCGGAGCCGCTGCGCGCCGGTGCGCAGCACCGCTTCCAGCGGCGGCTCGCCGGCCCGGCGCAGGGCGTTGTAGGTGTCGATCAGCACGATGTTGTTGTTCACCACGATCCCGGCAAGCGCGATGGTGCCGACGCCGCCCATCACCACGCCGAACGGCCGTCCCGTGACCAGCAGCCCCAAGAGCACCCCGGCGGTGGAGAACAGGATCGCCGACATGACGATCAGCGCCTGGTGGAAGCTGTTGAACTGCAGCACCAGGATGATGAACATCAGCGCCGCGGCGGCGAGAAAGGCGGTGCTCAGGAAGGACTGCGCCTCGGCCTGCTCCTCGGCCTCGCCGCGGAAGGTCCAGCTGACGCTTGCGGGAAGATCGGCGCGCTCCAGCGCCGCGCCGAGCGCGGCGATGCGCTCGCTCGCCAGCCAGCCCGGGGCCA
>SLPP01000079.1 GCA_007131945.1 Paracoccaceae bacterium
GCACAGGACCGCCCGCGGCTGCCGGCGCCGCACCAGGTCGTGGCGGAGCTCTGGCAATCGACCTGGGTCGAGGAGCGCCACGGCCGCCGCGGCTGGTGGAACACCGGCACGCTTTCGAACCGCAGCCTCGTCTGGCACGGCTGGGTGACGCTCTCGGCCACCATGCTGGGCTTCGTCATCGGCACCGGGCTCGGCGTCATGCTGGCCGTCGGCATCGTCTACAACCGGGCGATGGACGCCTCGGTCATGCCCTGGGCGATCGCCAGCCAGACGATCCCGATCATCGCGCTGGCGCCGATGATCATCGTCGTGCTCAATTCGGTCGGCATCACCGGCCTGATCCCCAAGGCGATCATCGCCGCGTATCTGAGCTTCTTTCCCGTCGTCGTCGGCATGGTGAAGGGGTTGCGCGCGCCCGACGCGATGCAGCTCGAC
This sequence comes from Paracoccaceae bacterium, assembly GCA_007131945.1. Taxonomy (GTDB): domain Bacteria; phylum Pseudomonadota; class Alphaproteobacteria; order Rhodobacterales; family Rhodobacteraceae; genus Pararhodobacter. The sequence goes on from SLPP01000079.1 coordinate 436, forward strand.
CAGATGAAGACCTGGAACGCGAGCGGGTTGCAGGGTTTCCTCAAGCTGCGCCTGCCCTCGTCGATGCCCTATTTCTTCGCCTCGATGAAGATCGGCATCGCCGCCTCGCTGGTCGGCACGATCGTCGGCGAGCTGCCGGTGCAGCAGGGGGGGCTGGGCGTGCGGCTCCTCTCGGGCAGCTATTACGGGCAGACGGTGCAGATCTGGGCCGCGCTCTTCGCCGCGGCGATCCTGGCGGCGACGCTGGTCGGCATCATCGGCGCGATCCAGCGCGCGACGCTGCGGCGCATGGGGCTCGCGCCATGAGCGGGGCACTCGCCTTGGTGCCGCCCTGGGCGCGGCTGGTGCTGGCCACGGCGCTTGTCGTCGCCCTCGTCCTGATCCTGCGCCTGCCGACGGCCGGCGCGCCCGATCCGCGGCTTCTGCTGCTTCTCGCGATTTGGCTCGGCGCCTGGGCGGCGAATGCCTGGCTGGTCGCGGCCTTTCCGGGGCGGCGGACCGGGGCGCTGGCGGCGGTGATCTTCGGCGCGACGCTGATCGGGCTGTGGGAGCTTGCCACCCGGCTCTACGAGGTGCCGCGGGTGATCCTGCCACCGCCCTCGATGATCGGTGCGCGGCTCGTGGCCTCGACCGAACTGCTCTGGATCGACGTCGTGCAGACCTTCTTCAAGGGCGCGCTTGCCGGCTTCGCCATCGGCACCGGCGCGGCGATCCTGTTCGCGCTGATCGTCGATCGCTTCGATTTCCTGCGCCGGGGGCTCTTGCCGGTGGGCAACTTCCTCGCCGCGCTGCCGATCATCGGCACCGCGCCGATCATGGTCATGTGGTTCGGCTTCGACTGGCCGTCGAAGGCCGCGGTCGTCGTCGCCATGGTCTTCTTCCCGATGCTGGTCAACACCGTCCAGGGACTGGCCGCGACCGAAGCGATGCAGCGCGACCTGATGCGCACCTGGTCGGCGAGCTGGCTGCAGACGCTTCTTGCCCTGCGTCTGCCGGCGGCCATGCCCTTCATCTTCAACGGGCTCAAGATCGCGGCAACGCTGTCGCTGATCGGCGCGATCGTCGCCGAATTCTTCGGCTCGCCGACCCGCGGCATGGGGTTCCGCATCTCGACCGAGGTCGGGCGCTTGCAACTCGACATGGTCTGGGCCGAGATCGCGGTCGCCGCGCTCGTAGGCTCGACATTCTACGGTTTCTGGGCTCTGCTCGAGCGCCGGGTGACCTTCTGGCACCCGTCGCAGCGTGGCAGGTAACTGCCGGGTGTTCCGGCCAACATGGAGGTGACTGAAATGAAGGTAAGACTGACGAGTATGGCGGCGGCCTTCGCGCTCGCCGCGGGTTCCGCACAGGCGCTCGACGACGTGACGCTGCAGCTGAAATGGGTGACCCAGGCGCAGTTTGCGGGCTACTATGTCGCGCTCGAGAACGGCTATTTCGAGGAGGAGGGGCTCAACGTCACCATCCGCCCCGGCGGGCCCGACATCGCGCCGCCGCAGGTGATCGCCGGCGGCGGCGCCGACGTGATCGTCGAATGGATGCCCGCCGCTCTCGCCGCGCGCGAACAGGGCCTGCCGCTGGTCAACATCGCCCAGCCCTTCGTGCGCTCGGGGATGATGCTGACCTGCCTTGCCGATACCGGCATCACCGGGCCCGAGGATTTCCGCGGCCGCACCCTGGGCGTCTGGTTCTTCGGCAACGAATACCCGTTCCTGAGCTGGATGAGCACGCTCGGCATCCCCACCGATGGCGGCGAGGACGGAGTCGAGGTGCTGCGCCAGGGCTTCAACGTCGATCCGCTCCTGCAGCGGCAGGCCGACTGCATCTCGACCATGACCTACAACGAGTACTGGCAGGTGATCGATGCCGGCATCTCGGAAGACGAACTCGTGACCTTCAAGTACGAGGACCAGGGCGTCGCGACGCTGGAAGACGGGCTCTACGTGCTGGAAGACCGGCTCGAGGATTCGGAATTCGTCGACAAGATGGCCCGCTTCGTGCGCGCCTCGATGCGCGGCTGGCGCTGGGCCGAGGAAAACCCCGAGGAGGCTGCCGACATCGTCCTCGACTATGACGAGACCGGCGCCCAGACCGAGGCGCACCAGGTCCGCATGATGGGCGAGATCGCGCTCCTGACCGAGGGGTCTTCGGGCGTCCTCGATGTCGAGGCGTACCAGCGGACGGTCGAGACCCTGCTCGGCGGCGGCTCCGACCCGGTCATCACCCGCGAGCCCGAGGGTGCCTGGACCCATGCCGTGACCGACGCGGCCTTCGACTGATCGACGCGCGCGGCCGGGGGCGACCCCGGCCGCCAGCCGCCATGCACACGACCTTCGTCATCGAGACACGCGGTCCCGGCATTTACGAGTTCACCGACCGCCTGCGCGGCTGGGTGACGGGCGAGGGGCTGCTGACGCTCTTCATCCGCCA
>SLPP01000106.1 GCA_007131945.1 Paracoccaceae bacterium
CACGCGCTTCTCGGCCGCAACGGGGTCGGCAAGTCGACGACGATGAAGGCGATCATGGGCCTTCTGCCGATCACCGCCGGCCGCGTCGTCTTCGACGGGCGCGACATCACCGACGCGCCGGCGCATGCCGTGGCCAAGACCGGTCTCGCCTATGTGCCCGAGACGCGCGACCTCTTCGGCGCGCTGACCCTGCGCGAGAATCTCGAACTCGCCGGCCGGCTGGGGGCGGCGCGCGGCGGCGCCTGGACGATCGAGCGCGTGCTCGACTTCTTCCCCGCGCTCAAGGGCCGGCTGGAGAACGGCGGCACGCAGCTCTCGGGCGGCGAGCAGCAGATGGCCGCGATCGGCCGGGCGCTGATGATGGCGCCGCGCGTGCTGCTTCTCGACGAGCCGACCGAGGGCCTCGCGCCGATCATCGTCCGCCAGATCGCCGACAAGCTGGCCGAGCTGAAGGCCGAGGGGATGACCATGCTGCTGGTCGAGCAGAACCTCGCCTTCGCGCTGCACCTCGCCGACGAGATCACGCTCGTCGGCCGCGGCCAGGCGGTCTGGAACGGCGGGCCGGAGGCGCTTGCCGGCGACGAGGCGGTGCAGAAGCGCTGGCTGGGGGTCTAGGCGGCGCCTCTGGCCTCGGGTCGCGGTTTCTGCCAAGACAAGCCCGAAACCAGACGGAGGCCGCATGCCCGAGACCGAGTTCGATGCCCGCAAGGCCCGCGCGGCCGACTGGTTCGTCACCCTGCGCGACCGCATCCTCGACGCATTCGAGGCGCTCGAGGACCTGCCCGCCGGCGCGGCCGACGACCGCCCTCCCGGCCGGTTCGAACGGCGCGGGACGCAGCGCGACGAGGGTCGCGGCGGCGGCGGCGAGATGAGCGTGATGCGCGGCGGGCGCGTCTTCGAGAAGGTCGGCGTCAACGTCTCGACCGTGCACGGCACGCTCGGCGAGCGGGCGCAGGCGGCGATGGCCGCGCGCGGCGTGCCGGGGATGGATGCCGACCCGCGCTTCTGGGCCTCGGGGATCAGCCTCGTCGCGCATATGCAGAACCCGAACGTGCCCGCCGTGCACATGAACACGCGGATGTTCTGGACCCCCGGCGCCTGGTGGTTCGGCGGCGGCGCGGACCTCAATCCCTGCATCGAGTTCGCCGAGGATACCGGGCATTTCCACGCCACGCTGCGCGCCGCCTGCGACGCCCACGCGCCCGACTACTACGCCCGCTTCAAGGCCTGGGCGGACGAGTATTTCTTCATTCCCCATCGCGGCCGGGCCCGCGGCGTCGGCGGCATCTTCTACGACGATCTCAATACCGGCGACTGGGAGGCCGATTTCGCCTTCACCCAGGCCGTCGGCGCGGCCTTCCTGCCCGCCTTCCTGCCACTCGTCGAGCGCCGCCGCGCCCAGCCCTGGGGCGCGGCCGAGCGCGAGGCGCAGCTCGTCCATCGCGGCCTCTACGCCGAATACAACCTCGTCTATGACCGCGGCACGAAATTCGGACTGGAGACCGGCCACGACCCCGACGCGGTGCTGATGAGCCTGCCGCCGCTGGCGAAATGGATCTGACGCCGGTGGCGTGACACCATGCGCCGGTCTCCGGTCGCCGACGGCGTCGGGCGCGCACCGGCTCGATCGACGGCCGGACCGAAAGTTTCATTGCGGTTAACGGCAGCGATTCTTCGTTTTCTGGCAAAGGCTTGCCGAAAGGTCCACGCTTGGACCACGGGCTGCCGGCCCGCCCTCGGCGCCTGCACGGTGCCGCGGGCGGGCGTGTTGTCAGGTCCGGAACACCCGGTAGATCGCCGGGATGACCAGCACCGTCAGCAGGGTCGAGGTCAGCAGCCCGAACAGCAGCGACAGCGCCAGGCCCTGGAAGATCGGATCGAACAGGATCACGAAGGCCCCGAACATCGCCGCCAGCGCGGTGAGCAGGATCGGCTTGAAGCGGATCGCACCCGCCTCCAGCAGGATCTCGACCGGCGCCTTGCCCGTCGGGTCGGCATGGCGGATGAAGTCGACCAGCAGGATCGAGTTGCGCACGATGATCCCGGCCAGCGCGATGAAGCCGATCATCGACGTCGCCGAGAAGGGCGCGCCCCAGAGCCAGTGGCCGAACATGATGCCGAGGAAGGTCAGCGGCACCGGCGTCAGCACGACGAGCGGCAGCCGGAACGAGCCGAATTGCGCCACGACCAGCACGTAGATGCCCAGCAGCGCCACCGCGAAGGCCGCGCCCATGTCGCGGAAGGTGACCCAGGTCACCTCCCACTCGCCGTCCCAGAGGATCGTCGGGCGGCTGTCGTCGAGCGGTTGGCCATGCAGCCGCATCTCGGGCTTCGCGCCCTCGTCCCAGTCCATCGCGTCGAGCGCGCGGCCGACCTCGATGATGCCGTAGAGCGGCGCCTCGAAGCGCCCGGCCAGCTCGCCCATCACCATCTCGATCGGCCGGCCGTTGCGGCGGAAGACCGGATAGGACGCGCGCTCCTCCTCGATCTGCAGCACGTCGCCCAGTTCGACCACGCCGCGCGCGCCGGGCAGGACATTGGCCGGGATCGGCGTCGACAGGAAGCGTTCGTCCATCACCCGGTCGGCGCGGTCGCGGCCGAGGACCAGCGGCACCGGCCGGCGCTCCCCGCCCCGGTGCGAATAGCCGACCACCGTCTCGCTGTTGAGCGCCGCGATCGTGTCGAAGACATCCTGCTCCTGCACGCCGAAGAATTCCAGATCGTCGGGCGAGATCAGCGCGCGCAGCCGCCGCGGCGGGGTGCCGAAGCTGTCATCGACATCGACGATGAAATCGACGCTCTCGAAGATCTCGCGCAGCTTGCGCGCGGTCTCGCGCCGGACCTC
>SLPP01000095.1 GCA_007131945.1 Paracoccaceae bacterium
CAGGTCGTCGTCAACCAGACCCCGTTCTACGCCGAATCCGGCGGCCAGGTGGGGGACGCGGGCTTCATCCGCTTCGAGGGCGGCGCCGCCGAGGTGCGCGACACGAAGAAGATGGCGGGCCTTTTCGTCCATTTCGCCACCGTCACCGAGGGCACCCTGCGCCGCGGCATGCCGGTGAAGCTGGAGGTCGCGCATCCCCGCCGCCGCGCGATCCGCGCCAACCATTCGGCGACGCATCTGCTGCACGAGGCGCTGCGCCAGCATCTGGGCGAGCATGTCGCGCAGCGTGGCTCGCTCAATGCCGAGGACCGGCTGCGCTTCGATTTCAGCCATGCCACGGCGCTCGCGCCGGCCGAACTGGCCGCCGTCGAGACCGAGGTCAACGCCTATATCAGGCAGAACAGCCCCGTCGAGACGCGGATCATGACGCCGGACGAGGCGCGCGCGATCGGCGCGCAGGCGCTTTTCGGCGAGAGATACGGCGACGAGGTGCGGGTCGTGTCGATGGGCAGGCTGCCGGCCTCGGGCAAGGGCACCGACGGGGCGACCTACTCGATCGAGCTCTGCGGCGGCACGCATGTCGCGCGCACCGGCGAGATCGGCGCCTTCGTGCTTCTGGGCGACAGCGCCTCCTCGGCCGGGGTGCGGCGGATCGAGGCGCTGACCGGCGAGGCGGCGCTCAGGCACCTGCGCGCGCAGGAGGCGCGTCTGACCGAGATCGCCGCGTTGCTGAAGACGCCGCTTGCCGACGTGGTGGAGCGGGTGCGCGCGCTTGCCGAGGAGCGCCGGGCGCTGGCGAACGAGGTCGCGCAGCTCAAGCGCGAGCTGGCGATGGGCGGGACCGGGGACGCCGTCGCGGCGCGCGAGGTCGCGGGGGTGAAGTTCGTCGCGCAGGTGGTCAGCGGCGTCACCGGCAAGGACCTGCCGGCGCTGATCGACGAGGCGAAGGCGCGGCTCGGCTCGGGCGCGGTGCTGCTGATCGCCGATACCGGCGCGAAGCCCGCCGTCGCGGCCGGCGTCACCGGCGATCTGACCGCGCGGCTCTCGGCCGTCGACATATTGCGCGCGGCGGTGGCCGAGCTTGGCGGCAAGGGCGGCGGCGGCCGGCCGGACCTCGCCCAGGGGGGCGGCGCCGATATCGGCGGCGCCGAGGCCGCGATCCGCGCCGCCGAATCCGTCATCGAAGGAGCCTGAGAATGCCCAGAGCCTACTGGATCGCGCATGTCGCGGTGACCGACCCCGAAGCCTATGGCCGCTACGCCGCGCTGGCGACGGACGCGATCGCCCGACATGGCGGCGAGTTCCTGGCCCGCGCGACGCGCTACGTCACGCTCGAGGGGCCCGAGCGCAAGCGGCACGTGGTGGCCCGCTTCCCGTCGCTGGAGAAGGCGGTGGAATGCTACAACTCGCCCGAATACCAGGCGGCGCTGGACCATGCCCGGGGCGCGGCCGAGCGCGACCTGATCGTGGTCGAGGAGAACGGTTGAAGCGCGGCCGCGACGGCGGCCACGCGGGGCATTCCGGGGGGGCATTTCGGGGGGCATTTCGCGCCCGGGAAGCGGCCTCGAGGGGCGATTCGGGCGTCGGTCCAAGCTTGGACCGACGACCAAGTCATTGAAAAGATGACAAAAGGCGATTTTTCTTAACCGGATTTCAACCTGTGTGCAAACGCCGCCGAGGCGCTCGCACCAAGGGCTCCCGCCGAGGCTTGCGAACCGGCTCGAACGACAGGCCGGAACGCGAACGGCCGGCCCGAGGGGGCCGGCCGCGCGGGTCGTATCGGGACGATCGATCAGCCCTCGAATTCTTCCATGATCCGGGCGGAAAGTTCGGGATCGTTCTGCGCCGCCTGCAGGATGGCGATGTATTCGTCGAGCGTCATGTTCGGCGTGTTCTCGATCGCCTCGGCCATGGCGGTATTCGCCTCGGCCACGATCGCCTCGCGCTGCTCGTCGGATTCGGCCTGCTGCAGCGACTCGCTGTATTCGCGTTCGAGCGCGTCCACCGAGCGCAGCGCGGTGACGAAGGCCTCGAGCTGGGCATCGTCCACGGTCATCGTCGGCGCCGCGGGCGCCTCCTGGGCCATCGCCGGCAGCGCGAGCGGCGCGGCAAGCGCGAGGCTCACGGCGGTCATCGCGGCGGCGAGACGGTTTGTCTTCGGCATGGTCTGCTCCTTCGGTTGCCTCCGGCACGGGGGCATCCCGCGCGGTCACGACAACACCTAGGTGTCTGACTGCACGGGCGCAAAGACGCTCGGCGCATCGCCGCCGATCATGAATCCGCCGACGCGCCAAGGACGGGGTTGACCCCGCCGCCGCTATTCGGCGCGGGCCTTGGCCTGCCGCTTGCGCTCGTGCGGGTCGAGATGGCGCTTGCGCAGCCGGATCGCCCTGGGCGTCACCTCGACGAGTTCGTCGTCGTCGATATAGGCGATCGCCTGTTCGAGCGACATGATCACCGGCGGCGTCAGCCGCACCGCCTCGTCCGAGCCCGAGGCGCGGATATTGGTCAGCTTCTTGCCCTTGAGCGGGTTCACCTCGAGGTCGTTCTCGCGGCTATGCTCGCCGATCACCATCCCCTCGTAGACCTGCTCCTGCGCGCCGATGAAGAGCCGGCCGCGCTCCTCGAGGTTCCACAGCGCATAGGCGACGGAAACGCCGTTCTCCATCGAGATCAGCACGCCCTGCCGGCGCCCCTGGATCGGGCCCTTGTAGGGCGCCCATTCGTGGAAGACGCGGTTGAGCACGCCCGAGCCGCGCGTGTCGGTGAGGAACTCGCCGTGATAGCCGATCAGCCCGCGCGAGGGCACATGCGCGACGATCCGCGTCTTGCCGACGCCG
>SLPP01000386.1 GCA_007131945.1 Paracoccaceae bacterium
ACGCTCTACGCGATCGTGCTGATCGTGGGCTACCGGTTTCTCACCCGCGGCGGCGATATCGAGGCGGTGATCCGCGAAAGCGCCTTCAACCTCGTCTCGCTGATGACCGGTACCGGCTACGGCACGACCGACATCACCGCCTGGGGCGATTTCGTGCTCCTCGTCGTCATCATGGCCGGCTTCATCGGCGCCTGCACCGCCTCGACCGGCTGCTCGATCAAGGTCTTCCGCTATCTCGTGCTTTTCGAGGCGATCAAGGCGCAGCTGCGCGAGCTGGTCCATCCCAGCCGCGTCGCGCCGATCCAGCTGCAGGGCCGCCGGGTCGAGACCGAGGTGATCACCTCGGTCGTCGTGCTGTTCACCGCCTTCGTGCTCGGCTTCGGGCTGCTGACGGTCGCGCTCAGCCTGACCGGGCTGCAGATGCGCACCGCGATCACCGCCGCCTGGACGGCGATCTGCAACATCGGCCCGGCCTTCGGCCGCGAGGTGGGGCCGACCGGCGCGGTCGACAATTTCCCCGATTCGGCCAAGTGGCTGATGATGCTGGGCATGCTGATGGGCCGGCTGGAGATGATCGCGGTGCTGGTGCTGCTCCTGCCGCGCTTCTGGCGGGCCTGATCCCGCGACGCCCGGCGCGGTCGCGCCAAAGCTTTCGCTCTGGTTAACGCGAACGGCTTCCGCCATTCAAATCAGTGACTTGCCCGCGTGCTCGCTGGCGAGCACCCCGCGACCCGGGCGCGCGTCGACCGCAATACGATCCGCTCAGACCTGCGCCAGCTTCGCCTCGCGCGCCGCCCGCAGCCGCGCGAAATCCTCGCCGGCGTGGTAGGACGACCGGGTCAGCGGCGTCGCCGAGACCATCAGGAATCCCTTGCCCCAGGCGGCCTTGGCATAGCCCTCGAACTCCTCCGGCGTCACGAACCGGTCGATGCGGTGATGCTTCGGCGTCGGCTGCAGGTACTGCCCGATGGTCAGGAAATCGACGTCGGCCGCGCGCAAATCGTCCATCACCTGCAGGACCGCCTGCCGGTCCTCGCCCAGCCCGACCATGATGCCGGACTTCGTGAACATCGCCGGGTCCATCTCCTTCACCCGCTGCAGGAGCCGCAGCGAGTGGAAATAGCGCGCCCCCGGCCGCACCTCGGGATAGAGGCCGGGCACCGTCTCGAGGTTGTGGTTGAACACGTCGGGCCGCGCCGCCACGACCGTTTCCAGCGCCGAGGGCGGGCATTTCAGGAAATCCGGCGTCAGCACCTCGATCGTCGTGCCGGGCGCGCGGTGGCGGATCGCGCGGATCGTCTGCGCGAAATGCTCCGCCCCGCCATCCTCCAGATCGTCGCGGTCGACCGAGGTGACGACGACATGGTTGAGCCCCAGCTTCGCCACCGCATCCGCCACCCGCCCCGGCTCGAAAGCGTCGAGCGCCTGCGGCCGGCCGGTCGCCACGTTGCAGAAGGTGCAGCCGCGCGTGCAGATCTCGCCCATGATCATCATCGTCGCGTGGCCCTGGCTCCAGCATTCGCCCACGTTCGGGCAGCCCGCCTCCTCGCAGACGGTGACCAGCCGGTTGTCGCGCATGATCCGCCGCGTCGCGTTGTAGGCCTCGCCGCCGGGCGCCTTGACGCGGATCCAGGCGGGCTTCTTCGGCTGCGCCTGGTCGGGACGATGCGCCTTCTCGGGGTGGCGCTGGCCGGGCGCCTTCAGATCGCGCAGCGGGGGCATTGTGTCGGACATGGCGGAGCCTCGCGGGACGTTTGGCGACTAGATAGACCGTTTCGCGGGGATTGTCCAAAGCCCAGCCTTGCGCCGGGCGCAGCCCCGGTCTGCGCCGAAGCGCATCGCGCGGCGCACGCGGCCGGTCTGCCCGCCGCGCGCCCCGCCGATTCCCGCGAGGTGACGCGACCCACCCGGGTTTCGGGGCGGCCGGCCCCGCGTCCCGCCCGCGGATTCGGGGCTCCGGCGAAAGTTTCATTGCGGTTAACGGCAGCGCTTTTCGCCGAGATATCAATTGATTGCGAGAGTGCGCAAATTTGCGCACCCGGCCCGCCACCGGGCGCATGGGCTCCGGGCCAGGGATCCGGCCCCGGCCTCAGTATCCCGCCGCGCAGCCATCCTTGCGCGGGTCCGAGGCCCCGACCAGCACGCCCGACGGCTCGATCCGGATCGCCTGCGCCCCGCCCAGCGCCTCCTCGGCCCAGCGCACGGCATGGCCCCTGGCGGCGAGCGCGTCGAGAACCTCGGCGCGGTGGCCGGTCTCCAGCGCCAGCCCGTCGCGCCCCGAGAAGAGCCCGGCGAAGGCGCGCGGCGCGTCGATCGCCGCCTGCAGCTCCATCCCGTGATCGACGAGGTTCGAGACCAGCCGCGCATGCCCCGTCGCCTGGTAGGCCCCGCCCATCACGCCGAAGGGCATCACGATGCGCCCGCCCTCGCGCAGCATCGCCGGGATGATCGTGTGCATCGGCCGCTTGCCCGGCCCGGCCTCGTTCGGATGCCCCTCGGCCAGGATGAAGCCCGCGCCGCGGTTCTGGAAGGCGATGCCGAAGCGCGAGGACGCGAGCCCCGCGCCGAAGCCGTGAAAGAGCGAGTAGATGAACGAGACCGCCATCCGGTCGCGGTCCACGACCGTCAGCAGGACCGTGTCGCGATGCACCGCCTCGCTCAGCCGCGCAGCACTTTCCATCGCCCGGCCGGGCTCGATCAGCGCCGCCAGCCGTTCGGCGGTCGCGGGCGCCAGCATGTGCGCCAGCCGCGTGGTGTGGTCGGGATCGGCGATGAAGCGGTTGCGCGCGTCATAGGCGAGCTTCGTCGCCTCGGCCTCCAGATGCAGCCGCTCG
>SLPP01000110.1 GCA_007131945.1 Paracoccaceae bacterium
ATGCTGAAGGCGGGCGGCCCGGTCCCCGACGCGCCCTTCGAGGGATTCGAGGCGCTTCTGCCGGCGCGCGAGTTCAGGAACCGCCACAACTCGATCCTCCTCGCCGCGCAGGCCGCCGCCGAGGCCGCGCGCCAGGCCGTCGACGCCTGAGACCTCAGCGCCGCCCGAGCCAGCCCTTGCGCCGGAACCACAGCACCAGCAGCCCCGCGATCACCGCCATCGCCGCCATCACCACCGGATAGCCCCAGGCCCAGCGCAGCTCGGGCATCGCGAAACGGCCGGCATCGGGGTCGAAGTTCATCCCGTAGACCCCGGCGATGAAGGTCAGCGGGATGAAGATCGTGGCGATCAGGGTGAGGACCTGCATCACCTCGTTCATCCGGTTCGACTGGCTGGAGAGGTGCAGCTCAACCAGCCCCGCGGCGACCTCGCGATAGGTTTCCAGCGTCTCGAGCAGCTGGAAGGCATGGTCCTGGCAGTCGCGCAGATAGACCCGCGTCTGCGCCCCGATCCGGTCGCTGTCGTCGCGCATCATCGCCGAGAGCAGGTCGCGCGTCGGCCAGATCGCGCCGCGGATCGCCATGAGTTCGTGCCGGATGGCGTGGATCGCGGCGATCCGGTCGGGGCCGGGGTCGGCGACGACGATATCCTCCAGCGCCTCGATCCGCTCGCCCAGCCGTTCGAGCACGGGGAAATAGGCGTCGATCACGGCATCGACCAGCGCATGCGCCAGCCGGTCGGCGCCGTGGCCGCGCAGGGCGCTCGCCGGGTTGCGCAACCGCGCGCGGACCGGGTCGAAGACATCGCCGGGCCGCTCCTGGAAGGTGACGACGAAGCCCTCGCCGAGGCAGAGAGCGACCTGCTCGGCGCTGAACCGCGCGTCGCCCGGATCGGGCATGCGCAGGACGATGAAATGGTGGCGCTCGTAATCCTCGAACTTCGGGCGCTGGTGGTGGCTGACCGCATCCTCCATCGCCAGCGGGTGCAGGCCGAAGATGCCGGCGAGGCGCTGCAGGAGCGCCGCATCGCCCAGCCCCGCGACGTTGAGCCAGACGATCTCGCCGGGCCGCGGGGCCAGATCCTCGGGCGCCGGGTCGGCGATCTCGGCTAGGCCGGCAGGACCGTAGCGCATGAGCGAAAGGCGCGGCGGCGCGGCGGCGGGATCGACGGCCAGCAGCCCCGGCGGGCTGCCGGGCGGGCTGCGCCGGGGGCGGGCGTATCGGGGCTTGCGGTGCCGCATGGCGGCGAGCCTAGCGCGCGGGCGGGGCCTTGGAAAGCTGCACGGCGAGGATGCCGGCCATGATCACGCCGACGCCGACGAGGTCGAGCGGCCCCAGCGCCTCGCCCAGGAGCAGCGCCGCGATGGCCACCCCGAAGAACGGGTTGAGGAAGTGGAAGGTCGCGCCGCGCACCGCCCCGATCCGCTGCACGAGACGAAACCAGACCCAGGTCGCCGCCAGCCCCGGCACCAGCGTGGTGTAGGCGAAGGCGAGGACGAGCTGCAGCGTCCAGTTGACCTCGGGCGTCTCCAGCGCCAGCGCCGGGCCGATCAGGATCGCCGCGCCGACCAGCATCTGCAGCCCGACGACCATCATCACGTTGCCCCCCGAGGACGCCCCGCGCAGGGCCAGCGTCGCCACCGTCAGCGCCAGCGCGCCGAGGACGCAGAGCGCCACGCCGAGCGGGTCGAGACCGCCGCCCCAGCGCGCGCCCATGATCAGGATGACGCCGGCAAACCCGGCGAAGAGCCCGGCGACGGCCACCGGCCTGAGTCGGTCGCCGAGGAAGGCCCAGCCGGCGGCGGCAACCAGCAGCGGCAGGGTCGAGGCGATGATCGCCGCGACCGAGGCCTCGATCCACTGCATGGCGACGAAGTTGAGCCCGAGATAGAGCGCGTTCTGGCAGATCCCGAAGATGATCGTCGCGCGCCACTGTCCCGGCGTCAGCCGCCAGCTCTGCCGCAGCGCCAGCGCGATGCCGACCCCGATCAGCCCCGAAAGCAGGAAACGCAGCGACAGCGCCAGGAGCGGCGGCGCGTCGAGCACGATCATCCGCGCCGAGGTGAAGGCCGAGGACCACATCAGCGCGAAGGCCAGGCCCATCAGAATCGCACGGATGTCCACGCAAGCCCCCGCTCCGCTCCGGTTTCCTGCTTAGCGGCTGGCGGGAGGAGAGACCAGAGCCCGGGCGCGGGGTGCCGCGCCCGGCGCGGCGACCGGCCCGCACGCTCGGCCGGGTGCCGGGCGCGTGGTGGACCGGCCAAGGCTGCGGAAATCTCGACCGGGTCTTCCGAGCCGCAACCGCGGTTCAGAACCGGTCGATCAGACGGTTGAGATAGTCGCGTTCGGCTTCGGGGCGCTCGAGCTCGGCCGAGCGGCGGCGGATCTCGTCCATCAGGTCGCGGGCGCGTTCGCGCGGGTCCAGGCCGGGCACGACGGTGTCGCCCTCGCCGCCGGTCGTCGCGTCGCCCTGGCGCTCGCGGCCCAGCGGGTCGCGGCCCAGCCCCTGGCCCTGGCCCTCGGGCGCGCGGTCGGCGCGTTCGCGGCGATCCTGGCGCATCGCGTCGCCCAGCTGCCGCAGCCCTTCGCGCAGCGCCTCGAGCGCCTCGGCCTGACGCTCCAGCGCCTCGCGATTCTCGCCCTCGCGCAGGGCGCGCTCGGCCTCGTCCATCGCCCGCTCGGCATCCTCCAGCGCGTCGAGCGCGGCGTCGCCCTCGGGCGTGCCCTCTCCGGGCAGGGTCAGCAACTGCTGCTCGCGCAGCCGGTCACGCAGTTCCTGCTGGCGCTGCGCCAGGCCCTGGTTGCCGTTGCCCTCGCCTTCGCCCTCGCC
>SLPP01000116.1 GCA_007131945.1 Paracoccaceae bacterium
CCGGCCGAGCTTGCCTACCGCATCGGCTTCAACCCGCTGCATTCCCGCATCTTCGGAGGCCGCGCATGCTGACGCTTTCGCCCGGCGCGACGCCGCTCGCCGCGCTCGAAACCCTCTGGCGGCAGGGCCTGCCCGCCCGCCTCGACCCGGCCGCCCGGCCGGGCGTCGAGTCCGCCGCCGACCGGGTCCGCGACGCCGCCGAGGGCGCGGCCGCCGTCTATGGCGTCAACACCGGCTTCGGCAAGCTCGCCTCGGTCAAGATCGCGCCCGGTGACACCGCCACGCTGCAGCGCAACCTGATCCTCAGCCATTGCTGTGGCGTCGGCGAGCCGCTCGACCCAGCCACGACGCGGCTGATGATGGCGCTCAAGCTCCTCAGCCTCGGCCGCGGCGCCTCGGGCACCCGCTGGGAGGTCATCGCGCTGATCGAGGGCATGCTCGCCGCAAACGTCACCCCCGTCGTCCCCGCCCAGGGCTCGGTCGGCGCCTCGGGCGACCTCGCGCCCTTGGCCCACATGACCGCGGTCATGATCGGCGCGGGCGAGGCGATCCACGCCGGCCGCCGCCTGCCCGGCGCCGAGGCGCTGGCCGCCGCGGGCCTCACCCCCGTCACCCTCGGCCCCAAGGAGGGGCTCGGCCTCATCAACGGCACCCAGTTCTCGACCGCGCTGGCGCTCGCCGGGCTCTTCGACGGCTGGCGCAACCTGCAGGCGGCGCTCTTCACCTCCTGCCTCTCGACCGACGCGATCATGGGCTCGACCGCGCCGCTCGAGGCCGAGATCCACGCGCTCCGCGGCCATCGCGGCCAGATCGAGGTCGCCGAGGCCATGCGCGCGCTGATGGCCGGTTCGCAGATCCGCGAAAGCCACCGCGAGGGCGACGCGCGCGTGCAGGATCCCTACTGCATCCGCTGCCAGCCACAGGTCGCCGGCGCCGCCGTCGACCTCTTGCGCTTCGCCGCCACGACGCTGGAAACCGAAGCCAACGCCGTCACCGACAACCCGCTCGTCGTCGGCGCCGGCATCCTCTCGGGCGGCAATTTCCACGCCGAACCCGTGGCCTTCGCCGCCGACATCATCGCGCTGGCGCTGGCCGAGATCGGCGCCATCGCCCAGCGGCGCGTGGCGCTGATGGTCGATCCGACGCTCAGCCACGACCTGCCGCCCTTCCTGACCCCCGATCCCGGCCTCAATTCGGGCTACATGATCGCCGAGGTGACGACGGCGGCGCTGATGAGCGAGAACAAGCACCTCGCGCATCCCTGCTCGACCGACTCCACCCCGACCTCGGCCAACCAGGAGGACCATGTCAGCATGGCCGCCCATGGCGCGCGCCGGCTTCTTCGCATGAACGCGAACCTCTCGGTGATCCTCGGCGTCGAGGCACTCTGCGCCGCGCAGGGCATCGACTTCCGCGCGCCGCTGAGGACTGCGCCGCGCCTGCAGGCGGGGATCGACGCGCTGCGCGCGCAGGCCCCGACGCTCGACCAGGACCGCTACCTCGCGCCCGAGATCGAGGCCGCGGCGGGGCTCGTGCGCGACGGCGTGCTCGCCCGCGCCGCCGGGCTGGAATTCGCGCTGTGACGCCGGTCGAGGTGACCCGCGGCGACGGGCCCGTCGTGCTGGGCCTGCCGCATACCGGCACCTGGCTCCCGCCCGAGGTCATGGCCCGGCTCAACGCCCGCGGACAGATCCTCGCCGATACCGACTGGCATATCCACCGGCTCTACGCGGGCCTCCTGCCCGGCGCGACCACGGTGCGGGCGACCTTCCACCGCTACCTGATCGACGCCAACCGCCCGCCCGACGGCGAAAGCCTCTATCCGGGCCAGAACACCACCGGCCTCGTGCCGCTCACCGATTTCGACGGCCAGCCGATCTGGACCCATCCGCCCGACGCGGCCGAGATCGCCGAGCGCCGCGTCGCCTTCCACGCGCCCTATCACGCCGCCCTCGAAGCCGAGCTCGACCGCGTCCGCGCCCGCCACGGCGTCGCCATCCTTTACGACTGCCACTCGATCCGCGCGCATATCCCCTTCCTGTTCGACGGCCGCCTGCCCGATTTCAACATCGGCACCGCGAACGGCACGACCTGCGATCCAGGGATCGAATCCGCGACGCTGGAAATCTGCGCGCAGGCAGAGGGTTACAGCCATATCCTCAACGGACGCTTCAAGGGCGGCTGGACCACGCGGCACTACGGTCGCCCCGCCGAGGGGCTGCACGCGATCCAGATGGAACTCGCACAGATCACGCATCTGGAGAGCGAGAGCCCGCCCTTCGCCCTTTCCGAACCGAAGGCCGCGCGCCTGCGCCCCGTGCTCTCCGACATCCTTCACCGCCTGGCCGATCTGGCCCCCAGCCTGAGGTCCTGACATGACCAATCCCCGCCACAACATCCGCGACGTCTTCCCGCCCACCGGAACCGAGCTGAACGCTAAAAGCTGGCTCACCGAGGCGCCGCTCAGGATGCTGATGAACAACCTGCACCCGGACGTCGCCGAGAACCCGCACGAGCTCGTCGTCTACGGCGGCATCGGCCGCGCCGCCCGCACCTGGGACGATTTCGACCGGATCGTGCACGAGCTGAAGAAGCTCGAGGACGACCAGACCCTTCTGGTGCAGTCCGGCAAGCCCGTCGGCGTCTTCCGCACCCACAGGGACGCGCCGCGCGTGCTGATCGCCAATTCGAACCTCGTGCCGCACTGGGCGACCTGGGACCATTTCAACGACCTCGACCGCAAGGGGCTGGCGATGTACGGCCAGATGACCGCCGGGTCCTGGATCTACATCGGCACCCAGGGCATCGTGCAGGGCACCTACGAGAC
>SLPP01000247.1 GCA_007131945.1 Paracoccaceae bacterium
ACGCCGGCGCCCGGCGCATCCAGATCGCCTATGCCGATGGCGGCAAGACGCTGATCCGGGTCGGCGATGACGGCCACGGCATGGCGCCGGACGACCTGCCCCTGGCGCTGGCGCGGCACGCCACATCCAAGATCGACGGCTCGGACCTTCTGAACATCCACAGCTTCGGCTTTCGCGGCGAGGCGCTGCCGTCGCTGGGCGCGGTCGGCCGGCTGACCATCGCCTCGCGCGCCGAGGGGGCGGAGGGGGCGCAGATCGAGGTCTTCGGCGGGAGGATCTGCCCGGTACGGCCCGCGGCGCTCAATCGCGGCACCACGGTCGAGCTGCGCGATCTCTTCCACGCCACGCCGGCGCGGCTGAAGTTCCTGCGCTCCGACCGCGCCGAGGCGCAGGCCATCGCCGATGTGGTGCGGCGCCTGGCGCTGGCCGAGCCCTATACCGGCTTCACGCTGAGCGACGTCACGGGCGGCGGGGCGCGCGAGATCCTGCGGTGCGAGGCCGAGCAGGGCGAGCTCTTCGACGCGCTGGAGGCCCGGCTCGGCCGCCTGCTCGGTCGCGACTTCGCCGAGAATTCGGTGCGCATCGACGCCAGCCGCGACGAGATGCGCCTGACCGGGCATGCGGCGCTGCCAACCTATTCGCGCGGCGCGGCGGTGACGCAGTTCCTCTTCGTCAACGGCCGGCCGGTGCGCGACAAGCTGCTGCTGGGTGCCTTGCGCGCCGCCTATGCCGACCTCCTCGCCCGCGACCGGCATCCGGCGGCGGTGCTGCATCTCGACTGCCCGCCCGAGGCGGTGGACGTGAACGTCCACCCGGCCAAGGCCGAGGTGCGCTTCCGCGAGCCGGGCCTCGCCCGCGGCCTCGTCGTCTCGGCGCTGCGGCACGCGCTGGCGGGAGCCGGTCACCGCGCCTCGACGACCGTCGGCCAGGCCGCGCTCGGCGCCTTCCGGGCCGAGCCCGCCGGCCCGCGCCTCTACCAGATGGACCTGCCCGCGCGGCCCGCGCCCGGCGCGCTGGCGCAGTCCTTCCGCGCCCAGGCGCCCGCCCCCGCGACACTGGCCGAGGCCGCCGCCCCCTTCGCCCGGACCGAGCCCGAGACCGGCCCCGTCGACGCGCCCCTCGGCGCCGCCCGCGCGCAGTTGCACGAGACCTATATCGTCGCGCAGACCAGGGACGGGATCGTGCTGGTCGATCAGCACGCGGCGCATGAGCGGCTGGTCTACGAAAGGCTCAAGCGCCAGGTGGACGAGGCCGGGATACGGTCGCAGGCGCTGCTCATCCCCGAGATCGTGCCGCTGCCGAAGGACGAGGCGCAGCTGCTGCTGGCCCATGCCGAAAGCCTCGAACGCCTCGGCCTGACGGTCGAGCCCTTCGGCGGCGACGCGGTCGCGGTGCGCGCGACACCCGCCGCGCTCGGCCCGGTCGATGCCGCGGCGCTGGTGCGCGACATCCTCGACGAACTCGCCGATCTGGGCGAGAGCGGCGCGCTCAAGGCGCGGCTCGACGCCGTGCTCAGCCGGATGGCCTGCCACGGCTCGGTCCGCGCCGGGCGGCGGATGGGGGCCGAGGAGATGAACGCGCTCCTGCGCGAGATCGAGGCGACACCGCATTCGGGCCAGTGCAACCACGGAAGGCCGACCTGGATCGCGCTGAGTCTTTCCGACATCGAACGCCTCTTCGGCCGGCGATGAGCACGCAGATCGACCTTTCCGACCCGCTGACGCTGGGCCTGATCGGCGCGGCGGTGCTGGCGCTGGTCCTGGCCGTGATCCTGCGCGCCAGCCTGAAGGCGGCGCGCGCGAGCGAGCCCCTGATCTGGCAGCTCGACCAGATGGACAAGCGGGTGCAGGCGCTCACCGACGGGCAGAGCCACCTGGCCGGCGGGCTGCAGCATGTCTCGGAAGCGCAGGCCAAGGCGCAGGCGCAGATGCTGCAGATGATGGAGAAGCGGCTGGCCGAGGTGTCGCAGAACATGTCCGAGAACCTGCAGGGCAGCGCGGTGCGCACCGCGCGCTCGCTTGGCGACCTGCACGCGCGGCTCGAGGCGATCGACAAGGCGCAGGCGAATATCGAGAAGCTTTCGGGCAACGTGCTGAGCCTGCAGGACATCCTGTCGAACAAGCAGACCCGCGGCGCGTTCGGCGAGATCCAGCTCCACGACATCGTGGCGCGCGCGCTGCCGGCGGATGCCTACACGATGCAGGCGACGCTCTCGAACGGGAAACGGGCGGATTGCCTCGTCCATCTGCCGCAGCCGCCGGGGCCGATCGCGATCGACGCGAAATTCCCGCTCGAGGCCTACGAAGCGCTGCGCGCGGCGGAAAACGAGGCCCAGGTGACCGAGGCGCGGCGGGCGCTCAGGACCGCCTTGCGCAGTCATATCAAGGCGATAGCGGAGAAATACATCCTCGCGGGCGAGACGGCGGACGGGGCGCTGATGTTCCTGCCCTCGGAGGCGGTCTATGCCGAGCTGCATGCGAATTTCGCCGAAGTGGTGCGCGAGGGGTTCGCGGCGCGGGTCTGGATCGTCTCGCCGACGACCTGCATGGCGGTGCTGAACACGATGCGGGCGGTGATGAAGGATGCGCGGATGCGCGAGCAGGCCGGCGCCATCCGCCGCGAACTGGCCGAGTTGTGCAAGGATATCGAGAGGTTGGGCGGGCGGGTCGACAACCTGGACCGACATTTCGGCCAGGCCGCGCGGGACATCGCCGAGATCCGCATCTCGGCCGAGAAGGCGACCCGGCGGGCGCGGCGGATCGACGAATTCGACTTCGTCGCCGAGGGCGAGGAGGGCGCCGCGACGCCGGTCCT
>SLPP01000340.1 GCA_007131945.1 Paracoccaceae bacterium
GGGCAAGGTGGCGGCGATGGGCGTCCCGCGCGGCAGCCAGCGTCGCCGGCTCCTCGATCAGGATCCGCGCCGTGGCCGCCATCGCCTTGGCGGCATGGATCATCCCCTTGTGCGCCATCGCCGACTTGCCCTGCGCGGTCAGCTGCCAGGTATGGAACGGCGTGCCGATGGCGCAGGTGGCCACCCGCGCCTGCACGGTCGGCACCGCCCAGGAGACGTCGCCGACATCGGTCGAGCCCTCGCCGCCGATGCCGCGCCGGTCGAGCGGCGCGATGAAATCGCACAGCGGCTTCCCGAAATCGGGCTCCATCCCGATCCGGCGGAAGGTGGCGGCGATGTCGTCCTCGGTCAGCGACTTGCGGATCGCGCGGGCGAAGGCCTCGTCGGCCTCGTCGAATGCCACCGGGCCGAGCGCCTCGAGCGCGCGCTGCATCGTCTCCTCGAGCGGGCGGTTGCCGAGCAGGTTCGACACGCCCGAGAAGACCCGCGCGGTGACCTGCGTCTCGGTCATCATCGCCGCGCCCTCGGCGACCTTGTGCACCCGCGCGACCAGCGCTCGCAGCCCGGCGAGGTCGCGCGCGCGGATCAGCTGGCGTATCGTCGCCCGCGCCGGCACCACGTTCGGCGCCGTCCCGCCCGCGTCGATATAGGCGTAGTGGATGCGCGCATCGTCGGGCATGTGCTCGCGCAGGTAGTTGACGCCGACATTCATCAACTCGACCGCGTCGAGCGCGCTGCGCCCCAGTTCCGGCGAGCCGGCCGCATGCGCGGCCTTGCCGGTGAAGGTGAAGTCGATCCGCGTATTGGCCAGCGAATTGGCGTGATCGGTGCAGGTATAGCTCGCCGGATGCCAGGTGATCGCGGCGGCGACATCGTCGAAGAGGCCGGCGCGCACCATGTAGGTCTTGGCCGCGCCCCCCTCCTCGGCCGGGCAGCCGTAGTAGCGCACGCGTGCTGCGACGCCGGTCCCGGCGAGCCAGTCCTTTATCGCCGTCGCGGCAAGGAGCGCGGCGCTGCCCAGGAGGTTGTGGCCGCAGCCATGCCCGTTGCCGCCCTCGACCAGCGGCCGGTGCTCGGCGACGCCCGGTTCCTGGCTCAGCCCGGGCAGCGCGTCGTATTCGCCGAGGATGGCGATCACCGGCCCGCCCTCGCCCGCCTCGCCGATCACCGCGGTGGGGATGCCGGCGGCCGCCTCGGTCACGCGGAAGCCCTGCTCGCGCAGCATCTCGACATGCGCGGCGCAGGACCGGACCTCGGCATAGAGCGTCTCGGGCGTGTCGAAGACGCGGTCGGAAAGCGCGACGAAATCCTCGCGATGGGCCTCGACCAGGTCCCAGACGGCATCGGCGTTCTTCATGGTGGCAAGTCTCCAACGGCTGCGGAAAGGGCGTGTCGCGCGCGACCGATCACGACGCTCGCGCGCCGCGCGCCCGGAGTCAACGTTCGGCCGCGAGGGGCGTTCCGCCGCGGCCGATCAGAGCCCCAGTTCGGCGAGCGTCCGGCCGATCAGTTCGAGGCAGTCGGGATCGGAGAAGCGGTGATCGGCGCCCTTGACGAGGGTGAGCCGCAGATCGGGGCTCTCGGCATGCTCGAAGAGCCGCATCGCGACCGAGACCGGCACGTCGGTATCGGCCGAGCCCTGCAACAGGCGCACCGGGAAGGGCAGCGCCAGCGGCGCACGCAGGACCAGGTGGTCGCGGCCGTCCTCGATCAGCCGGCGGGTGATGATGTAGGGTTCGTCGGAATAGTCCGATGGCAGCGCGATCCGTCCGTCCGCCATCAGTTCGCGGCGCTGTTCGCCAGAGAACTCGGCCCACATCCCGTCCTCGGTGAAGTCCGGCGCCGCGGCGATGCCGACGAGGCCGGCCACCCGCTCGGGCAGCGTGCGGGCGACCAGCAGCGCGATCCAGCCGCCCATGGACGAGCCGACCAGCACCTGCGGCCCCTCGGTCAGCGCATCGATCGCGGCGATCGCATCCTCGGCCCAGTCGCCGATCGCGCCCTCGAGGAAGTCGCCGGAACTCGCCCCGTGGCCGGAATAGTCGAGCCGCAGGAAGGCCCGGCCGCGGGCCTTCGCCCAGTCCTCCAGGTGGACGGCCTTGGTGCCGGTCATGTCGGAGCGGAAGCCGCCGAGGAAGACGACGCCGGGCTGCGCGCCCTCGGTCAGGTGATGGGCGATGCGCCGGCCCTGCGGCGTTTCCAGGTATTGCGGCGTGCTCACGTCTGTCCCCCGGTCTCGTCCAGGCCCCAGGCCACCCCGGCCCCGGCCAGAGCCATAGCAGCGAAGACCGCCAGCGTCACCCCGGGACCGGCGAGCGAGGCAAGCGCGCCGAAGACGCCCGCGCCGAGAAGGGCGAGGCCGATGATCGTGTTCGCGAGCGCCGTGTAGGCCGGCCGCCGGTCCTCGGGCGCCATGTCGACGAGATGGGTGGAGCGCCCGACCCGCACCCCCTGATGCGCCACCATCAGCGCGAAGAGCGCGCCGGGAAGCCCCCATTCCAGCCCCGCCGCGCCGAGCGTCACGGCAAGCAGCATGCCGATGGCCCCGGCGATCCCGGTGAAGACGAGGACCAGCCGCGACGACCGGTCGGCAAGCCGCCCCCAGACATAGCCCGAGACCAGCGCGGCGAGCGCCGAGGCCAGGAGCATCGCGCCGAGGCTGTCGAGCGCCGCCTCGGCCGCGCCCGAGGCGAGGAGCACCAGGTAGGGCGGCGCCAGTGCCGTCGCGGTCAGGAGCCCGCGGGCTAGGATGAAGCGGGCAAGCTGCGTGTCCGCGCGCAGATGGCCGAACATGGCCGCCATGGCGGGCAGGCTGGTGTCGGCGTCGTCGGGCGCGTCCGGTTCCTCCTGCAGGCCGGCGAAGACCACGGCCGCGCCAAGGAAGGCCGCGCCGGCCAGAACCAGCGCGCCGATGACCAGCGCGAATCGGTCCACCCAGCCGGCGATCAGCAGGAGCGCGAAGACGAGTACCGCGGCCGAGGCGACGGAACTCGCCAGCCCCGTCGCCGTGCCCCGCCGCCCCTTGCCGACGGTGCGGCCGAGAATGTCCTTGTAGCTGACCGAGGCGAGCGAGCGGGCGAGCGCCAGCACCAGAAGCGCGGCCAGGATCGCCACCCCCGCCAGCGTGCCCGAGAGCGTCACGCCGGCCGCCGCCATGACCAGAAGCGCCGCCCCCTGCACCGCCGCCGCCCCGGCCCAGATCCATTTGCGCCGCGTCAGCCGCCGGATCCGCGGCGCGGCCAGCATCTGCGGCAGGAGCGATCCCGCCTCGCGCACCGGCACCAAGAGCCCGACCAGCGCGCCCGGCGCGCCCAGCGTTGCCATCAGCCAGCTCAGCACGAGCTTGACATCGGCGAGCCCGTCGCCGGTCTTGGTCAGCCCCAGCGCCGCGACATGGCGCAGGAAGTTGGGGGGCTCGGCGCGGTCTGCGGGCGCCGCGCCGGTCAGGCGGCGGAAGATCGCCTCCTCCGGCGGGGTGCTGGGCATGTCTCGGCTCTGCGGTCGCGGATCGCTGAGGGGAAGCCTAGGGCGAAGCCGGGCGCTTTCAAAGCCCGCCTTGACTCCGCCCCCGCCCGGGCGCAGAAACCCGCCGACATACCCGCAACCGGGCGTTCCGTGGGCGCCGAAACGACGAGGAGAGAGGCCGATGGCCACCATTTCCCTGACCTTCCCCGATGGCCATATCCGCAAGTATCCCGCCGGCGTGACCGCGGGACAGGTGGCGGGCGAGATCTCGACCTCGCTGGGCAAGAAGGCGATCTCGGCCTCGGTCGACGGCGCGCACTGGGACTTGCAATGGCCGATCGAGCGCGACGCGTCGATCACCATCCACACGATGGCCGATGACGGCCCGGCGCTGGAGCTGATCCGGCATGACCTCGCGCATATCATGGCCCGCGCGGTGCAGGAGATCTGGCCCGAGGTGAAGGTCACCATCGGCCCGGTGATCCAGAACGGCTGGTATTACGATTTCGACCGCGACGAACCCTTCACGCCCGAGGACCTGGGCGCGATCGAGAAGAAGATGAAGGAGATCATAAACGCCCGCGACCCGGTCCGCACCGAGGTCTGGGACCGCGAACGGGCGCTGGCGCATTACCGGGCGAACGGCGAGAACTTCAAGGTCGAACTCGTCGAGGCGATCCCGGCGGACCAGCCGATCCGGATGTACTGGCACGGCCACTGGCAGGACCTCTGCCGCGGCCCGCATCTGCAGCACACCGGCCAGGTGCCGGCCGACGGGTTCAAGCTGATGTCGGTGGCCGGCGCCTACTGGCGCGGCGATTCGGACCGGCCGATGCTGCAGCGCATCTACGGCGTCGCCTTCAGGAACCGCGAGGCGCTCAAGGCGCATCTGACCATGCTGGAGGAGGCGGCGAAGCGCGATCACCGGCGGCTTGGCCGCGAGATGGCGCTCTTCCATCTGCAGGACGAGGCGCCGGGGATGGTGTTCTGGCACCCGAACGGCTGGACGGTCTACCGCACGCTGGAAGACTACATGCGCCGGCGGCTGACGGCGGCGGGCTACAGGGAGATCCGCACGCCGCAGGTCGTCGACCGGGTGCTGTGGGAGCGTTCGGGCCACTGGGAGGCCTACCGCGAGCACATGTTCCTCGTCGAGGTCGACGAGGAGGGCGCGAAGGAAAAGCGCACCAATGCGCTCAAGCCGATGAACTGCCCCTGCCATGTGCAGATCTACAACCACGGCCTGAAAAGCTACCGCGACCTGCCGCTCAGGCTCGCCGAGTTCGGCTCCTGCCACCGCTACGAGCCCTCGGGGTCGATGCACGGGTTGATGCGCGTGCGCGGCTTCACCCAGGATGACGCCCACATCTTCTGCACCGAGGACCAGATCGAGAGCGAATGCGCGGGATTCCTGGAGCTTCTCTCCTCGGTCTACACCGATCTTGGTTTCGAGAAGTACGACATCAAGCTGTCGACGCGCCCCGAAGTGCGGGTCGGCGCGGACGAGGTCTGGGACCGGGCCGAGGCGGCGCTGGAGCGTGCGATCCTGAAGGTTCGCAACGATTTCGAACTCGATCCCGGCGAAGGCGCCTTCTACGGCCCGAAGCTTGATTTCAAGCTGACCGACGCGATCGGGCGCGAATGGCAGTGCGGCACCTTCCAGGCCGATTTCATGCTGCCCGAGCGGCTGGACGCGGAATATGTCGGCGTCGACGGCAAGAAACACCGCCCGGTGATGCTGCACCGCGCGATCCTCGGGTCGTTCGAGCGCTTCATCGGGATTCTCATCGAGAACTACGCCGGCAAGCTGCCCTTCTGGCTGGCGCCAAGGCAGGTGGTCGTCGCCTCGATCGTATCCGAGGCGGACGACTACGTTGCCGAGGTGGTATCTACTCTGCGTGCCAGTGGCTTGCGTGCCGAAGCTGATATCCGGAATGAAAAGATCAACTACAAGGTGCGCGAGCATTCGATCGGCAAGGTGCCGGCGATTCTCGCCATCGGCGCGCGCGAAGTTGCCGAGCGCACGGTGAGCCTGCGCCGGCTGGGCGAGACACGGACCGAGACGCTGACGCTGGAAACGGCGGTGGCGCGGCTGGCCGACGCGGCGCAGCCGCCCGACCTGCGCGCCGAAGGAGCCTGACCGCGCGTGGCCGGACGGCGCCACCCCGAAGGCGTCGCGCCCGCGCCTTGTCGGGACGACGCCGGGCGAGCCCGGCAAGGCGTCCGCGGGTCTTCGGTGACGGGCAGCCCAGCGGCGCCGGGAACCGCGCGCCCGACCAGCCGCGATACCGGCAGCCATGGCGGCCGGCATCCGGTGCGATCCCTTGCGCGCGGCCGGTAGCGGCGGGATACTGGTTTTGACAAGACCGCTGTCGGACCAGTACCGCTGTTGGACGAAGCGCCGCGAGGCGTTCCGGAAGGAGAGGGCCGAAACGTGACCTGCGACAATCCGCAGCACCTGATTGCAATAAGTGTAATCCTTAATGTAGGATTAAACCCGATCGATCCTGGCCGAGGGAGGGCTTGCGCGTGAACATCTCCGCGAAACACCACTTTCGGGCCTATACCCCGGCACCGATCACACGGGAGCAGATCGATCGGGCCGAGATCCTGTTCGGCGGGCTGCACTGGCGGGCCGAGCGCGTCGTGGAGGCGGTCTTCGAGAACATGGGCTACCGGGCGCGCGCGCTTCCCGCCGCGACCCGCGACGACCTGATGACCGGGCGCGAACTGGCCGATATCGGCCAGTGCTGCCCGACCAGCTTCACCACCGGCAACCTGGCGAACTTCCTGCGCGCCGAGGCCGAGCGGATCGGCCCGGCGGCAGTGGCCGACCGATACGTCTATGTCACCGCGGGATCCTGCGGCGCCTGCCGCTTCGGCCAGTACCACCAGAGCTACGAACTGGCCCTGCGCAACATGGGGCTTGAGGCGTTCCGGCTCTTCCTGATCGACCAGAAGAAACCCGACCAGGGCGCCGCCGAGGGGGGCGGGCTCGACATCAACATGCCGCTGACCATCGGCGCGGTCTGGGCGATCCTGTGCACCGACGTCCTCCAGGGCCTCGAATACCGCACGCGCCCCTACGAGGTCCAGGCCGGCCAGACCGACGCGGTGGTCGGCGACTGCGTCGAACTGCTGCACGAGGCCTTCCGCAAGCGCCCCTATCGCGGCAAGAAATGGGGCACGCTCGCCTGGCACATGTCGACCGGCTATTTCATCAACGTCCTGCGCGAGGTCTTCCGCCGCTTCGACGTGATCGAGGTGGACCGGCTGCGGGTCAAGCCAATCGTGAAGATCACCGGCGAATTCTACCTGCAGACGGTGGAGGGCGATCCGAACTACAACATCCACCGCTGGCTCGAATCCGAGGGCGCCGAGGTCTATCCGGCGGCGATCGCCGTCTGGCTCGACTACCTGATCCGCTGCGAGGTCCAGAAGCTCGAGGACAAGGTCGGCGTCGAGAAGGGCGCGCGCGCGAAGCTGGCGGCGCTGAGGGGCGCGCAGCGGCTGTTTCGCTGGAGCTTCGACCGGATGCGCGCGGCGCTCGGCGACATCCCCTTCGAGATGCCCGACCAGTACGAGTTGCGCCGGCTCGCCGCGCCCTATTTCCACCACCGGCTCTCGGGCGGCGAGGGCGACATGCTCGTCGGCAAGGCGCTCTGGACGCACAAGAAGAAGAAGGCGCACATGATCTGCGAACTCTCGCCCTATGCCTGCATGCCGAACACGATGTCGATCGGCGCCATGGCCGGGGTGACGGGCAAGTATCCCGATCTCCTCTACGCCCCGATCGAGATCAAGGGCGATGCCGAGGTGCACGCGCTCTCGCGCTGCCAGATGATCCTGACCGAGGCGAAGAAGCGCGCGATCCGGGAATTCGTCGAGGTGATGGAGCGCACCGGACTGACGCCCGAGGAGGCGAAGCCGCTGATCGACGCGCATCCGCGGATGAACCGCGCGACCTACCGCATCCCCCAGACCGGCATCGCCGCCGGCATGGCGGCGAACACGCTTCTTCAACTGGCCGGCGCCCGCGGCACGAGGAAGGCGGCATGAGGATCGTCGGGATCGATGTCGGCTCGACCACGGTCAAGGCGGTGGTCACCGAGGAGGGCGAGGTTCTCTGGCGCGACTACCAGCGCCACAACACACGCCAGGCCGAGAAGCTGCACGAATTCCTTGGCCGGATGGAGGCCGAAGCCGGGCTGACACCGGACGAGGACCTGGTCTTCCTGACCGGCTCGGGCGCGGGGCTGACGGCGCCGATGGTGGGCGGCAAGCTGATCCAGGAAGTGGTCGCCGTCGCCGCCGCCGTCGAGAAGCTGCACCCCGATGTCCGCTTCGTCTCCGAGATCGGCGGCGAGGACATGAAGACCATCTTCTTCACCGAATCGGGCGCGGGCAAGACCAAGCAGGTCTACATGCAGTCGGCCTGTTCGGGCGGTACCGGCACCTTCATCGAGAAGACCGCGCGCAAGCTGCGCATCCCGGCCGAGGAACTGGCCGACATGCCCTATGACGGGA
The DNA here is from genome assembly GCA_007131945.1 of Paracoccaceae bacterium. GTDB lineage: Bacteria > Pseudomonadota > Alphaproteobacteria > Rhodobacterales > Rhodobacteraceae > Pararhodobacter. The sequence goes on from SLPP01000340.1 coordinate 7,993, forward strand.
TGAGCCTGCACAAGGTGAGTTCCAAATGCGGCATCTTCGCCGAGACCGACGCCAACACCCTGCTCAAGGGCGGCGTGCCGGTGGGCGAGATCATCGCCAGCCTGTTCGAGGCCGTGGTCTACCAGAACCTCGCGACGCTGACCAAGGGCAACACCCCGCAGCCGGAGGTGCTGCTCCTGGGCGGTCCCAACCTCTTCTTCCGGGGACTGCAGCAGGCCTGGCGCCACCATCTGGCCAATCTCTGGGAAGAACGCGGCGTGACGCTGCCCGAGGGGCTGACCGTCGCCGACGTTATCCGCGTGCCCGAGGAGGCGCTCTACTACGCCGCGCTCGGCTGCGTCGAGATCGGGCGCGGCGAGGCCGAGGGGATCGGTCGCTATACCGGCAGCGGGAAACTGCGCTGGTGGATCGACGAGGGCCAGCACGAGGCGAAGGCGAAGGAAGGCGGCAAGGCGCTGGCCAGGGGCGCCGACGATATCCGCCGCTTCGAGGCGGAATACCGCGGATCGGGCGCCGCCGGCCCGGCTACGGCGAAACCGGCGCCCAAGGCCGCGCGCGAGCCCGAGCCGCTTTTCATCGGCTGCGACTTCGGCTCGACCACGGCCAAGGCGGTGGTGCTGTCGGCCAGCGGCGATATGCGCTTCACCACCTATGTCCAGTCGCGCGGCAACCCGATCGAGGACGCGAAATCGCTCTTCCGCGATATCCACCTGAGCGGCGTCGAGGACGTGGCGGGTCTGGCGCTGACCGGCTACGGCAAGGACCTGCTCAAGGATATCCTCGGCGCCGATATCGGCGTGGTCGAGACCGTGGCGCATGCCAAGTCCGCGCTCGACATCTTCCCCGAGGCGGACGTGATCTGCGATGTCGGCGGCACCGACGTGAAGATCATGATCCTGCGCCAGGGCACGGTCGCCGATTTCCGGCTGAATTCGCAATGCTCCTCGGGCAACGGGGCCTTCCTGCAGGGCGTGGCCGAACGCTACGGGATCGAGCTGGAGGACTACGCCGCGAAGGCCTTCGAGGCGAAGTCGATGCCCAGCCTCGCCATGGGCTGCGGCGTCTTCCTGCAATCCGACATCGTGAACCAGCAGCGCAAGGGCTGGTCGGCCGAGGAGATCATGGCCTCGCTCGCCGCCGTCCTGCCGATGAATGTCTGGATCTATGCCGGCCAGCTGCAGAACCTACGCGCCGCCGGTCGGCGGTTCGTGCTGCAGGGCGGCACGCATCGCAACATGGCCGTGGTCAAGGCGCAGGTCGATTTCATCAAGGCCAAGGTGCCCGAGGCCGAGGTCATCATCCACCCGCATTCGGGCGAGGCGGGCGCGATCGGCGCCGCGCTCTGCGCCCGCGAGGCTTGGGATCCCGACCGGCCCAGCCGCTTCGCCGGCTTCGCGCGGATCGAGGCGCTCAACTACCGCTCGACGACCAGCGAGGACACCGTCTGCACCTGGTGCGCGGTCAACTGCAAGCGCGCCTTCATTGATGTCGAGGTGACGGGTGCGGAGGGCCGCGCCTGGAGCAAGGTTCCGCTCGAGCCGGGCTGGGAGCGCGTGATCAGCGGCAATTCCTGCCCCAAGGGGCTGGTCGAGGACGCCAACGAGATGCGCGTCGTCAAGGAAGAGATGGAGGAACAGCGTCGTGCCTATCCCAACCTTGGCGAAGTTGTTCGCGAAACGGCCTTCCGCCGCGCCGTTGTCCGAGGCTGACCGCGCCGCGCGGGCAAAGCTCAGGGTCGGCATTCCCAAGGCCCTCAACGTCTGGACGACGCACCAGTTCTGGCTCGGCTTCTTCCAGTCGCTGGGGCTTTCGCCACGCAACGTGGTGTTCTCGTCGGACACGTCCGACGAGCAGATGCGCGAATTCGGCAGCGGGCGCGGCACGGTCGATTGCTGCTACCCGGTCAAATGCGTCTCGGGCCATTACGGCGAGTTGATCTTCGGCCAGAAGCGCAAGATCGACATCCTGTTCTCGCCGATGATCTACTCGCTTGCCTCCTTCCTCGACGGACACGCGATGGACTCGCTCGCCTGCCCGCGGGTCATGGCCGCGCCCGAGAACATCAAGGCGGGTTTCCTGCGCGAGAAGGACGTCTTCGCCGAGAACCGCATCGCCCATGTCGCGCCGCTGGTGACGCTGGCCGAACCGAAGCTCGTGCCACGCCAGCTTTTCGACGCGCTGCAGGGCGTCGTGCCGGGGCTGGGCATCGAGGAGACCGCGCGCGCGGTCGAGGAGGGTTACGCCACGCTCGCCGCCTTCAACGAGAACCTGCGCGCGCGCAGCCGCGAGATCCTCGAATGGTGCGCCCGCGAGAGGCGCCCCTGCGTCATGGTCCTCGCCCGGCCCTATCACATGGACCCGGGTATCGGCCACGAGATCGAGGCCGACCTGCAGGCCTGCGGCTACCCGATCCTCTGGTTGCAGTATTTCCCGACCGATCCGGAGCTGCTGAACTGGATATTCCGCGCCGACCTCGCCGAGGGGTTGATCAAGCATCCGTTCGACATCGACGATGTCTGGCCGTCGTCGTACAGCGCCAACACCAACGAGATCCTGTGGGGCGCGAAGGTGGCGGCGCGGGTGCCCTGGATCACCTGCGCGATCCGCCTGGCGAGCTACGAATGCGGCATGGACCAGCCGAGCTTCACGCCGGTCCAGCAGATCGTCGAGCGCTCCGGCACGCTCTTCTTCTCGTTCCAGGAACTCGATTCGACCAAGGCCGCCGGCTCGGTGAAGATCCGCGTCGAGACGATCTCCTATTACCTCGAACGGAATTCACCGGGCATCATCGAAGCCAAGCTGCGCCACATGGACCCCGCCTGCCCGCTGCTTCGACGGCCGGTATCCGCCGACCTTCCCGCCTGATCGCGCCCCGCCCAGGACCCGACGGCCCGGTGCGCCTACCGCACCGCCCGCCACGCCCCGCTCAGTCATCGGCGACGACCTGCTGGCGCTGTTTGCCGAGCCCCTCGATCCATGTCTCGACCACGTCGCCTGGTTTCAGGTAGCGCGGCGGCTTCATCCCCATCCCCACACC